>JBDQIL010000551.1:0-4146 GCA_040264415.1 Myxococcota bacterium | reverse complement strand
GTAGAAAACAGGCGGGAGGTCGCGTGGGCCGTGCCGCTGCACGGCCGCGGGGCCCGTGTACACAGCGTGGCGACTTCCGTGCCACGGTTCACTGGAGCAAATAAAACCACTGGGCGACGGGAGGCGCTGCTGCCGCACGCCTTCTGGATGGTCGGCCTCGCCCTCTTCACCCTGGCGCTCGCCCTGTGGCTGTGGTCGTGGCGGCGGGTCGGCCGCCTGTCCCCCGATGAAGAGTTGCTGCTGAGCCAGATGCTGGGCTCGGGGGACGCCGCCCCCGCCCCGGCCGAGGCGACGGTCGAGCCCGACCCGGCCGACGCCGACGCGGCCTGGGTGGCGGAGCAGGAGGCGGCGTGGACCGCCCGTCTCGCGGCCTTCGACCCGGCCGACCCCGACCCGGGCCTGCACGCGCTGCTTCGGCACCTGCTGCGCGCGGGCGAGACCGCGCTGCTCGCCAAGGCCGCGCTGCGGTTCCCCGACACGCTGCTGCGCGCCTTCCCCACTGGGGGCGACGTCGCAGCCGCCAAGCTCGCGCTGGCCGAGGCCATCGAGGCCACCCACCCCGCCGACCTGCCCGACGACCCGAGCTTCTACGCGGCCTGGAACCGGCACGCGACCGCCGCGCGCCTGGCCAGCCAGCCCGACGCGGCCGTGGTGCGCCGCCTGCGGGACGACTTCGGGGCCGCCGGCCTCGCCGCCCGCGTCGCTGAGCTGCCGCCCCGCGTGGGCGCCCTGCTGTTCGCCCTGGCCCCGCCGGTGCGCCGCCTCGAGGTGGCCCGGCTGCTGCCCGGGCCGCGGGTCGAGGCCCTGTGCGCGGCGCTGCTGCGGTCGAACCGCATGGCCCCCGCCGAGACCGCCGCGGTCTTCTCCGCCCTCGACGAGCGCGGCGCGGCCGCACCGCCGCTGCCCCACGCCGTGCCCGACCAGGGCACCCCCGTCGCCGCCGCCGCTGCCCTGACGGTGCTGCTCTCTCGGCTCCCCCGCGACCGCCGCGGCGCGCTGTTGGCCAGCACCGTAGACCTGCACGCCGGCACCCTGCCGGCCTGGATGCGGGGCGTGATCACCCCCGACCTCGTCACCGCCCTGCCGGCCGAGGCCCAGGCCGACCTCATGCTGGGGGTGCCCATCGACGCGCTGACGGCCTGGCTCGACAC
This sequence comes from Myxococcota bacterium, assembly GCA_040264415.1. Classification (GTDB taxonomy): domain Bacteria; phylum Myxococcota_A; class UBA796; order UBA796; family UBA2385; genus M30B51. The sequence goes on along the minus strand of JBDQIL010000551.1, from coordinate 2,995 downwards.
CCTGCTGTCGACCGACCAGGCTGCGCTCCAGCAGGCGATGCCAGCGGCGCTGCGAGACCGGACCGCGGCCGCAGCGACCACCGACCCGACCGCGCGCGCGGCCCTGGCCGAGCGCGCCCGCGTCTCCCTCTCCGCTGGGCTCACCGAGCAGCTGGGCCGCCTGGGCCAGAGCCACGCGGGGGCGTGGGGCCGCGCCGAGGCGCTGCCGGGGTGACCGCCCGCCGCCCCCGACCGCGCGCCGCGCTGCTGCTGATCGCGGCGGCCGGGGCCGGCTGCACCAAGGTGCCCCTCGAAGACGTCGAGGCGGGCTTCTCGCGCGCCGACGCCGCGTGGTTCGCCGAGGAGCAGACGCTCTTCTTCTTCTACGAGGTCGAGGCCGCGCAGGGCATCTCCCGCGACAGCGTGGTCGAGGTCACCTGGGTCACCGACGACGGGCGCCAAGACTGGACCCCCATCGGCGACCTCGACCCAGTCCACCTGCACCTGCCCGTCGACTGCGGGCCCGACGCCCTGTGCGGCAGCCAGAGCGTGGCAGTCGCGCGGCAGCCCCGCGAGGTGGCCCTGCGCATGCGCTACCACCGCGACGGCGAGATGGCGTTGGAGGGCGCCACCGTCTTCAACAGCGTGGGGCCCGGCACGCCCCACGCCAACCGGAGCATGGTGGTCTACGGCGTGCTCGACGAGACCAACCGCCGCGTGCAGTGGCGCGGCCGGCACCAGTTCCCCACGGTCCGCAACGAGGACGCGACGGCCCTGGGGCTGCGGCGTGAGCTCCGGGTCTCGGGCGCCCGCGCCGGCACCGTGAGCGCCTCCGACGCCAACCCCTACGGCTACGGCGTGCCCTGCCCGTCGGGCCTGGTCGATGCGGGCCTCGAGGCCGTGCGCACCTTCGAACGCGCGGTCTTCCAGCCCGACGAGCTCATCCCGTCGGCCTGGGCCGCCCCGAGCGTGTGCGCCCAGGCCACGGTCCGCGACGCCACCGGGCCGTTCACCACCAGCGCGTTGGCCCGCAAGAACCCCGCGGTGCGGCCCGCCTTCCCCGAGCTGCGCAGCCCCATCACCGAGGCCGTGCCCCTCGAGTTCTTCCTTTCCCCGTGCGAGCGCGACCTCTCGGCCGACCACGAGGCCATGCAGCGCGAGCGCCTTCGGCTCACCAACCCCACCGAGATCTGCATCGACGGCTGGGACGCGCCCGGCTTCGAGGACCGCCTGGTGCGGGCCTTCGACCGCGCCGTAGCGGACGCCCGCCCGCGCGGCCGCGACATGGCGCTGATCGTGGGCCTGCACCGAGAAGACGCGGGCGTGTCGCAGGTGGTCGAGGCCGCCATCGGGCGGGTGACCCCCGGCGAGCGGGATCGCAGCTCCCCCCGCCTGGTCGGCGCCTTCGTGTTCGACAGCGCCGCCTACGCGCCCGACGACTTCGAGGTGGCCCGCACCACGCTGTGGTGTCCGGCGCCCGCGCGCGGCTCGCTCCTCTCGGCGGTCACCGCGGCGTGCACTGTGGTCCCCAACGACCCAGAGCTCGTGCTGGGCCCGCTGTCGGTCGACACGCTGCCCATCCTGCCCACCCGCGACGAGTACCTCGACTTCATCGACACCTACTCGAAGCGGCAGGCCGGCGAGGTGCGTGACCTCGGGGTGCTGGCCCCCACCTTCACCACCACCACCGACCACGTGGACTTTGGCGAGATCGGCGTGGTGACCTTCCTCAACGACGAGGTCATCACCGCCGACGCCGACGACGCCTTCTCGTACTGCGTGGGCGACGCGCCCGACCTCTTCGCCTTCCGCAGCCCCCTGCTCGACGCCGAGGCGGTGCAGGAGCTGATCGACGCCGCTTGCGACGCAGGCGAGCTGCCGGACGAGGTCTGCGTGGGGGCCACCGCGGGCGCCCTCCCCCTGCAGCTGATCGGCGAGTGGCACGCCACCTTCGGCGATGGAACCTACGATCTGGGGGTCTTCTGGCAGTTCCCCTTCCTGGTCACCATGGACGTCGAGGTGGTCGCCGCCGGCGCGGCCACCGCCTTCGGGGTCAGCCTCCCCTTCGGCTTCGCCGGCGAAGGCGAGGTCTTCCTCGGCTGGCCGCTCTGGGAGCAGGAGCGCTACTCGCTGGTCGAGCTGCTCACCCAGTGCGACCGCTACTGCGACCACCCCACCTTCGACGCCGCCGGCATCTACCAGGTCCGGGCCGACTTCCGCTCGACCTACACCCGCGACTGCTACGCGCCGGCGCTGCCGACGCCCGGCGACGGGGGGTTCCCGCGTGACCCTTGACGCCGCGCGGGCCCGCGTGCGGGCCGCCGTGACCCTGATCGCCATGGCGGCGGGGGCGCCGACATGGGCCCAGGCGGACGCTCCGGCCGACGAGGCGCCCACAGACGAGGCGCCCACAGACGAGGCGCCCACAGACGAGGCGCCCGAGGACGACCCGCTGTCGCGCTACCGCACGCCCTTCCCGGTGTTGGTGGAGCAGACCCTGGGCACCACCTCGCGACCGGTGGCGTTCAGCTGGCGCCGCAGCCGCGGGATGGTCGCCGCGCAGGTGCTGCAGCCCGTCGAGCTCAACACCTTCGACAGCCTGCGCCTGGGTGCGCTGGGGCGCTTCCCCACGGGCGACCTGCTGCTCGAGGTGGGCGGGTCGTGGGTGTTCACCTGGGACACCGAGGGCTCCCGCCAGCTCGCCCTGACCCCCTACCGTCAGGCGGGGCGCCCCAGCCGGCTGCACCTCGAGGTCAACCTGGGCCTGCCGCTCACCGAAGGCATCGTCACCACGCGGCCCCGCTGGCTGCCCGCGCTTCAGATGGCGCTGATGGGCTGGGTGGGCCTGCACTACCACAGCTATCCGGGCGCGATGCAGGGCATGCGGCTCGGCGACCGGGTGGCCGCGACCCTCTCTCCCGCCCTCACCCAGCCCGAGCTCACCACCCTCGACGCCCGTCGCCTCGACGCCATGCGGGTGGACACGGGCCGCTATGAGCTGCGGGTGGACCTGAGC
>JBDQIL010000550.1:0-4150 GCA_040264415.1 Myxococcota bacterium | reverse complement strand
CCAGCAGCCCGCCGCCCGGGTTGACGGGCACCCGCCCGCCGCGCTCGGCCGCGCCATCTCGGATGAAGGCGGGCGAGTCGGCGTCGGCGCACAGCCCGATGGCGCTGTAGAGCTGCGCCTCGGTGACGCTGAAGCAGTCGTGCACCTCCGCCAACTCCATGTCGCTCCCAGAGCGCCCGGCGTCTGCGTAGGCCTCGGCCGCGGCGGCCGCGATGTTGGTGAGGCGGGCGGGGTCGACAGGGGCTCCCAGGCCCCGCACCTGGAATCCCACCGAGCGGATCTCGGTGCAGTCGTGGGGGGAGCGTCCGAGCCGCCGCAGGCCCGCCTCGGTGGCCAGCAACACCGCGGCGGCCCCGTCGGCGAACTCGGTGCTGTCGCTGATCCGCATGTGCGGTCGCAGCGCGGGGTCTTCGAGGAAGATCCGGTTGGTGTCGGAGACCGCGTCGAGGGCGTCGAGCGTGGTCTCGGTGTGTCGATGCAGCGCGTCGTCGTTGAGGGCGGCGTTCTGGCGGCTCTTGAAGGTGACGCGCGCCAGGTCGCGCGCGGTGCCGCCGAAGGCGGCCTTCCAGGCGCGGGCCCGGTGAGCGAAGAGGTGGGGGAAGACGAACTCGCTGAGGCCGCGCTGCTGCTCCCAGTGGGCCGCCAGCGCCATGTGGTCGGCGCCCTCGCGGCCGCGCACGGTGGTCTCGACCTCGACGCCCACCACCAGGGCGACGTCGCAGACCGCCTGCAGCGCGTCGACGGCGGTGGCGAGCGACACACCGCCGCTCGCGCAGGCCGCCTCCATGCGCGCGATGGGGCGGCCCTCGAGGGCCGGGCAGGCGGCCGCGAGCAGCGCGCCCATGTGGCCCTGCCGCACAAAGCACTCCCCCAGGAAGTTGCCGACCCACGCCCGCTCGACGGCCGCGGGGTCGACCCCGGTGGCGTCGAAGGCGCCCTGCACCGCGCGGGTGAGGTGCTGCTGAAGCGACGGGTTGGCGCCGCGCCCGCGCCGCACCTCGCGGAGCGGCACGAACTCGGGGCGGGCGTGGCCCAGGAAGGGGGTCTGGGCGCCGCCGACCACGAAGACCCGCCGCTGGGGCTTCACTTGGCCTCCGCCGAGGGGGGGGCGAGGGCCTCGCCGGGCACCCAGCAGGCGTGAAAGCCGAAGGGCACCCGGTGCGGCAGATGGATGTCGCAGACGCGCTCCATCGACGTGGCGTCGAGCACGCGCAGCATCGACCGCCGGCCGTCCTGGGTGTGGACGAAGGTGAGCATCCAGCCGTCGCCTTCGCGGTCGCTGCCCGGCCGCGGGGCGAAGACGGACTCGCCGCCCACCAGACCGTCACCGTAGGTGTGGGCCCGCGACGAGCCCGCGTCGGTGTCGTGTCGAATCAGACCATCGAACTGCAGCGTGGGGGCCTTGGCGATGCGGGGCATCCAATGCAAGGCGGTGTGGCGGCCCAGGAAGCGGTCATCCATGCGCGGGAACTCACCGGGGACGTCGTCGAGCTGCTCGGACGTGACCGCGCCTGTGCCGAGGTTGAAGGTCCACTTCCAGAGATATGGTTGCAGCCGGAGGAAGGTGAGGCGGGGGATCTCCGGCTCGTCCTCGTGGCGCGTGGTGGGGATGGGGTCTTCGATGCGACAGCCGAGCAGGGTGACCACGGTGTGACCGGCCGCGTCTCGCTCCTCCCAGGCGTTGATGGTGTGGTAGCAGTAGCAGGGGTCGGTCTCGAACCACTGCACCGTGTCGCCGTGGCGCGAGACCACCCCGAAGCGGCTGGGGCAGTCGCGCAGAAACGAGATGCGGCGGCGCCCGCGGGCCAGCGCCGACTGGTCCCACGTCATCGGGAGGTCGAGGAAGATGGTGTGGTTCTGGGTGACCCCGATGTCGTGCATGAAGGTGGGCTGCGGCAGCTCGATGTCGAGGCGGTGGGTGAGCTCGCCGTGGCGGTCGGCCACGCCGTACCGCAGCCACGGCGCCTCGCGGAAGCCGAAGTCGATGAAGAGCAGGTCACCGGTGACGGGGCAGACCTTGGCGTGGGCGGCGACCCCACAGTCGAGCGCGCCGCTGAAGGTCTCTGGGCCGAGGGTCTCGAGGGTGACCGGGTCGAGGGCGTAGGGCTGCCCGCCGAGGTACCACAGCGCGAGCAGGCGGCCGTTGTGGAAGACGAGGTCGGTGTTGGCGGTGTCGGGCTCGGGCTCGGGGTCGGCCGGATCGAAGGGCATGAGGATCCCCGGCTTCCGGGCGCCCCCGGCGGCGCGGTCGGCCGCGAGCTTCGCGGTGTGCACCCACCGGTTGCGGTAGGTGGCCCGCCCGCCCTCGAGGTGGACCGCGTGCACCATGCCGTCGCCGTCGAACCAGTGGGCGTGGCCGACCGGCTCGAAGCGGGCGTTGGGGGCGTCCTGGGCGAAGACGCCGGCCAACCCGGCGGGCAGCTGGCCGTCGATCTCGAGGCCCGGGTCGGTGCGCTCGGCCGCGACGGGCGCGTAGGGGCCGTGGTCGTAGGACGCGCGGTTGGTGAAGGCGGACATGGGGCTCCTGCGGTGGCGCGCAGGATCGCCCGCCACGGGGTCTGGGTCAACCCAGCAGGCGGGGGAGGCCGGAGGCCGCGAGGCCGACGCCCAGGACCAGCGCCGCGCCGCCGGCCAGCGTGAGCACGAGACCGAGGGCGCGGATGCCCGCGCCGCTCGCCACGGGCGCCGTCGCGCCCCGCTGCCCCCGGAGGGCGCCCAGCAGCCCGGCGCGCGCCCGAAGCCGGCCGGTCAACAGCATCGGCAGCCCCCAGCCCGGCGACACCGCCGCGCCGATGAAGGCGAGCAGCAGGCCGCCCAGCCCGAAGGTGTCGAGGTCGGGGGCCAGCTTGACCAAGGCGAAGACCGTGAGCAGCGTGAGCACCGCCAGCACGCGACTCACGGTGCCGACCACCACAAGGGATGAGGCGACGCGGTCGATGGGGGAGGGCGGCGACACGGCCAGCCGCTATCCGGCGGCCGTGAGGGCGGCCCCCATCGCGGCCACCAGCTCGTCGGTGGCGCCGGGGTCGATGGTGAACGGGGGGAGGAAGCGGACGCCCTCGGCGCCCGACGGGCAGGCGAGCACGCCGGCGTCGCGCAGCGCGGCCATGGTGGGGCCGGCCGGGCGCCCCAGGTGGGCGGCGAGCATCAGGCCCTCGCCCGTGACCCGGAGCCCGAGGCCCTCGAGGCCCGCCCGGAGGCGGGCGCCCTGCGTCGCGCAGTTGTCGGCGAGCCCCTCGTCGAGGATGGTGCGCAGCGTGGCGTGGCCGGCGGCACAGGCCACCGGGTTGCCGCCGAAGGTGCTGCCGTGGTCTCCGGGCTGGAACACAGCGTGGAGGTCGGGGCGCGTCGCGACCAGGGCGCCCAACGGGAGGCCACCCCCCAAGGCCTTGGCCAGCGTGATGGCGTCGGGGCGGACGGCGCCGTGCAGCTGACCCGTGCGGCCCAGCCCGCATTGGATCTCGTCGGTGATGAGCAGGGCGCCCGTGGCGTCGCAGGCGGCGCGGATGGCGGCGAGCTCGGAGACGTGGCGGCAGCCGCCCTCTCCCTGCACCGGCTCGATGAGGACCGCGGCGGTGCGGTCGCTCACGGCGGCGGCGAGGTCAGCGACGGGCAGGCTGCGGACCCCACCGGGGAGCGGCCCGAAGCCCTGCCGGTACGCCGGCTTCGGCGTCAGCGCGAGCCCCATGAGCGTGCGCCCGTGGAAGGCGTGCTCGGCGGTGAGGATCTCCACCCGCTCGGGCTCCCCCTGTCTCCACCAGAACTTGCGCGCGAGCTTGATCGCCGCCTCGTTGGCTTCGGCGCCCGAGTTGCACAGGAAGACCGCGCCGCCGTGGAAGGTGTCGGAGAGCAGCTCGGCGAAGCGCGACTGTACCGGCACCCCGTAGAGGTTCGAGACGTGCCAGAGGGCGTCAATCTGGGTCTGAACGGCGGCCACCACCGCGGGGTGGCGGTGACCGAGCGCGAGCACGGCGATGCCGGTGCAGGCGTCGAGGTACCAGCGGCCCTGGTCGTCCTGCACCCGCAGGCCCTCGCCCCGCACCAGCGTGAGCGGGCGCTGCCCGTAGGTGTTGAAGAAGGGGTGGGTTGGTTGCCCGCTTGACCATTGTTGTTTCCGCCATTATTGCTGTTGTTGTTGCTGTTATTGTTG
>JBDQIL010000549.1:0-4151 GCA_040264415.1 Myxococcota bacterium | reverse complement strand
GAGGGGGCGCGGCGTGAGGCTCGACATCAGCCCGGCTCGGCGTGGATGTGGGACTCGGAGAGGTAGCGCTCGCCCGAGGCGGGGCAGTGGGTGACCACCACGCCCGACTCGAGGCCCTCGGCCTCGAGCGCTCGCTCGGCCTTCATCAGGGTGAGGCCCGAGACGTGGAAGCGGCGGGCGGGGTCGTCGGCGGTCGCGTTCTCGAGCGGCCGCACGCGGGTGACCTCGTTGGTGGCCCGGTCTCCAGCCAAAATGCCCACCACCTCGTGCGGGAAGCCAGCGACCACGTGGTCGTGCAGGCGATCGAGCTCGCGGTCGGCCATCGACAGGGTGGTGCCCGATGGCGTGAGGGGGCGCGGCGTGAGGCTCGACATCAGCCCGGCTCGGCGAGGATGTGGGACTCGGAGAGGTAGCGCTCCCCCGAGTCGGGGAAGAGGGTGACCACCACGCCCGACTCGAGGCCCTCGGCCACCTTGAGCGCCGCCCAGGCCGCCGCCCCCGCGCTGGGTCCGACGAACAGCCCCTCCTCACGGGCCAGGCGGCGGACCATCTCGAAGCTGGCCTCGGTGGGCGCTTCGACCTGCCCGTCTGCCAGCGAGGCGTCGTAGATGGCGGGCTTGAGCGCGGTCTCCATGTGCTTGAGCCCCTCGAGCCCGTGAAAGGGCGAGTCGGGCTGCACGCTGATCACCTGCAGGTCGGCGCGCTGCGACTTCAAGAAGCGGCTGGTCCCCGTGAAGGTGCCGCTGGTGCCCAGGCAAGCGACCCAATGGGTGACCCGGCCGTCGGTGTCGCGCCAGATCTCGGGGCCGGTGCCCCGGAAGTGGGCCTGCCAGTTGGCTGGGTTGCTGTACTGGTCGAGGTAGACGTACCGGTCGGGGTGGTCGGCGGCGAGCTGCTTGGCCACCCGGATGGCCCCGTCAGAGCCCTCGAGGGGGTCGGTCTCGATCACCTCGACGCCGTAGGCGCCGAGGATGGCCTTGCGCTCCGGGTTCGCGTTCCGGGGGAGGCACAGGGTGAGCTGGTAGCCGCGCGCCGCGGCGATCATTCCGTAGGCGATGCCCGTGTTCCCCGACGACGAGTCGAGGATGCGATCGCCGGGCTTCAGCAGGCCTTGCTGCTCCGCATCGAGGATCATCGAGAGGGCCGCGCGGTCCTTGACCGACCCGCCGGGGTTGAACTGTTCGAGCTTCGCCCACACCTCCACCCCGGGCGGCAGGTGCGCGGTCACGCGCTCGAGGCGCACCAGAGGGGTGTCTCCGATGCGCGCGAGGAGCCCGGTGAGGGGCTGGCGGGGGCGATGGATGGCGCGCGGTGAGGCCGTCATGGCTTCTCCTACCTGTGGGGTAGGAGTTCGTACCGCGGCTCGGCGTCGACGCAAGCAGACAGGCCGCGAACGGACTGTTCGCGTGGGCTCGCGGGCTTCGGGCGGCCCGAGCCGCTCGGTCTGCGGGTCAGCGTCGGGGGATGGCCGCCCCGTCGCCCAGCGCGGCCGCGAGGAAGTCCCCGTAGGCCCTCGCGGCGTCGGGATCCTGAAAGATCGCGAAGTGGTCTTGCTCTGGGTACTGGAGCACGCCGCCGGTGACCATCGAGCCGTCCCAGGCGGTGAGGTTGGCCTGAGCGGGCACCTGCTGGTCGCCCGGATCGACGAAGTCTTGCGCGAGCCAGGTCTCGCCGATGGGCGCCAGGATCGGGGTGTGTGCGGCCGCGGCCAAGGCGCCCACGGTGGCGGGTGGCGTGTGCACGTCGAGCAGCCCGTGGATGGCGAGCACGTTCTGCGGCGTCGCCTCGAAGTGCGGCTGCTGGCGGTGCCAGAGGGGCGCGTAGTGCAGTGGATCGGTGGCGTCGGCGACGAACTGGACCAGCCCCGCGACCGGGTGGTGGGCGTCGAGGGCCTCGTCGGGTCCGAAGCCGAGGGCCGAGGCCAGCAGGTCTTGAATGGCGAAGTCCTCGGCGTCGCGACCGACGATGGAGATGCTCAGCCCGCCGCCGGCCCCGGACAGAACGACCCCTCGAATCCGGTCCCCGAAGTAGGGCGCCGCGATGATGCCGATCTCGGCGCCGTGCGAGTGCCCCATGTAGGCCACGCGGTCGGGATCGAGGGTGGCCTGAAAGCCGTTGGGGCCGGTGAGGGTGGTCGCCTGTTCGGTGAGCACGCGGCTGAGCCAGATCTGCTCGAGGGCCGCCTGGCGGAAGGTGGTGCGGCCCGACTCGGGGTTGAGGTAGTTGAAGCTGAGGATGGACTCGTTGCCACCCAGGTAGCGGTCGCCGTGGAAGGGCAGGGAGATGCCGACGCCGGCGATGCCCCGCGCGGCGAGGACGCTGGCGACCTCCATGTCGCTCGACGAGTTCGCGAAGCTGGCCCGCGAGCCGCCGGTGCCGTGGCTGTACAGCACCACCGGCCAGCCCGCCGCGGGGGGCTGCTGCCCGCGCGGCACCGTGAGCGTGAACTCCACCCGCTCGAGGGTGACCAGGGTGGGCCAGCCGCGGTCGTCGATGACGAAGGCGCCGCCCTCGGAGGTGTAGGGGGCCTCTCCCCGCTGCCAGATGGGCACCCGCACGTGGCCGATGTAGGCCTGGTAGTGGTCGTTGCCCCACCAGTACCGGAGCGTGGGCTCGAGCGACACGGGGGGCAGCTCTGCGTCCATCCGGGCGACGATGCGGGCCATGTCGCCCACGGCGTCTTGGGTGGTGAACACCGACGCGAAGGCGACGGCGTCGGTGGTGACCCCCAGCTCGAGCAGCACCTCGCCCAGGTCGGAGAACTCGGCGAAGCGCGGGTGGCGCGGGTCGAAGACCGCGTCGAAGTCGTCGCCGTCGTCGAGGCGCGCGGGGTCGAATCGGTGCCGGGTCAGCACCAGGGCGTAGGTGGTGGAGGACTGAAGGGGGAGGCCCCAGACCGGCTGCAGCGCGAGCAGGTCTTCGGGCTGCCACGTGGTGGCGGTGCTCTGTAGGTCCCAGGTGAGCGGGATGCGCCGCCCGCGCTCGGGGCTGCTGGGGTCGACGTCCACCAAGAACAGGCCATGGACGGGATCGAGGCTCTCGGCTGGCGATGGCAGGCGGGCGGGGGCGACCGGCCCGTGGAAGCGCAGGTAGAGCGGGCTCGCGAGGCCGAACCCCGTCACCGCCTCACCCTCTGCGATCATGGAATCCACGAGCGGGATCTCGCCTTGCTTCGGGAACCCGTCGAGGTCGGGGTGTCCGCTCACCGTTCGCGTGTCGGAGGGCCACGGCCGGTCGAAGAAGCCGTCGCCGTCGGTCATGACGAGCGGCCCGCCCGGCCAGGTGGGGCTGCAGGCGGTCAGGAGGCCCGTCAAGGCGAGGGGGCGGTTGGTCATCGACCTGCACCATAGCCGGCGCCCGGCCCCATGGGCCGCATCAGCGGTCGGTGCCGTGGCGCTGCCCCCACAGCAGCGGGAGGGGGTCGTCGGGGTGCTCGGAGCGGTAGTCGTCGGCGAACGGGGCCAGCGCGAGACGGAGGCCCGCGGTGGCGCGGAGCGCTTGCTCGACCGGGCCCCAGACGCGCGGGTGCCGCGCGGTCTCGACCGCCTGATGCGCCAGGGCGACCACAGCCTGCTCCCATGGGGACGCGTCGAGGGGCGAGAGGGGGTCGTCGGGCAGCTGGTCGGTGTACTGGCGGTAGGCCCCCGTGGGGCTCATCCAGGCTCTCAGCCCATGCCGCCCGGCCCACCAGGCCTGCAGCCGGAGCGCGGCGTGCTCCTTGGGGCACGTGCCGTCGTAGAGCGGGAAGCCCCAGTCGCGCTGGTCGAAGGTGTCGATGCCGTTGGTGACCCAGTGGCAGATCTCGTGGAAGAGCATCTGGCCGAGGTTGTCGTCTTCGTCGAGGTGGTCGCGCGTGGAGAACCACAGCGAGCCCGCGCCGTCTGTCATCGAGTAGACGGCGGGATCGCGACGGATGGTGAGCCCCAGGCGCGTGGCCGTGGCCAGCCAGATGACCTCGAGCGGGTCGACGTAGCGGCTGCGCACCGGCCGCTCCCACGACTCGTCGTGGAAGCGGGTCGGGGGCGTCAGCGGTGGCTTCTCGGCGGACATCAACGGCGGGTATCGGGCCGCCGACCGCGCCGCCAGGGGGGGGGATTGAGGGCGCTTGCGCGACCCTGTGGCGCATGTTCTGGTGGGGGACGCCCCCGGAG
>JBDQIL010000548.1:0-4154 GCA_040264415.1 Myxococcota bacterium | reverse complement strand
TGATCCCCGGCCAGAGCCTGTTCATCCTCGAGACCGAGCCCGCCGCCTGGGTGGTGGCCGCCGCGAACGAGGCCGAGAAGGCTGCGAACATCAACCTCATCAATCTCCGGCCCTTCGGCGCCTTTGGGCGGCTCTGGATGGGGGGCTCGGAGTCCGAGATCGACAGCGCGCGCGAGGCGGCCATCGCGGCCATCGAAGCGCTCGCCAACGGGTAGGCACCCGCCGCCCCTCCCCCCCCCTCCTCTCAAGCGGAGAGCACGCAGATGTCTGACGCACTTGGCATGATCGAGACCCGTGGCCTGGTGGCCATGGTCGAGGCCGCAGACGCGATGGTGAAGGCCGCCCGTGTCGAACTGATCGGGTTCGAGAAGATCGGTGGTGGCTACGTCACCGCCATCGTCCGGGGCGACGTCGCCGCGGTCAAGGCCGCGACCGAAGCCGGCGAGCGCAAGGCGCGCGAGCTCGGTGAGCTGGTCAGCGTGCACGTGATCCCGCGTCCGCACGCCAACGTTGATTCGGTGCTGCCGCTCGGTCGGCAGTCCGGCGACCAGTCCAAGTAGGCGCCATGAAGCTCGGGCGCATCGTCGGCACGGTCGTCTCCACCCGAAAGGACGAGAAGATCGAGAGCCTGCGCCTCTATGTGGTGCGCGACCTCAGCCTCGACCTGTCTGAAAAAGACAGCTTCGTGGTGGCCGCGGACAGCGTAGGGGCGGGCGTGGGCGAGGTGGTGCTCTATGCATCCGGCTCGTCTGCTCGGCAGACCCGCATGACCGATGGGCGCCCCGTCGACGCGGCCGTGATGGCCATCGTGGACACCATCGATCTCGAAGACGACGTGCTGTACGACAAGTATGGTCAGGCGAGGGCTGAGCTCGACGCCGCCGGCTTCGTCGACCGCCGCGGGGAGTAGCGCATGGGCAGCCAGCCGGACATCGGACAGCTCGTCGAGCAGGTGCTCTCGCGGATTCAGCGTGGAGACCGCCCGGCCCGCAGCGAAGAGCTGCCCGCCAACCCGCTCGGTGTGTTCGGGTCGGTGGACGACGCGGTCGACGCGGCGACGCGGGCCCACCACCTGCTGGTCGCCATCCCGCTCGAGAAGCGACGGGAGATCATCGCCAACGTGCGGCGTCGAGCGGCCGCCAACGTCGAGACCCTGGCGCGCATGGCGCACAGCGAGACCGGCCTCGGCCGCGTCGAAGACAAGATCAAGAAGAACCTGCTGGTCATCCACCGCACGCCGGGTCCCGAGATCCTCGAGGCGACGGCTTGGACCGGCGACGACGGCCTCGCCCTGATGGAGCGCGCTCCCTACGGCGTGATCGGCGCCATCACCCCGTCCACCAACCCCACCGAGACCATCCTCAACAATGGCATCGGCATGGTGTCGGGTGGAAATGGCGTGGTCTTCAACGTTCACCCCGGCGCGAAGCGTGTGAGCGCCTGGTGCATCGACCTCATCAATCGCGCGAGCGTCGAGGTCGGTGGCCCCGAGCACCTGATGACCTGTGTGGGCGAGCCCACCATCGCCACGGCCGGCGAGGTCATGACCCACAAGGGCACCCGGATGATCGTGGTGACCGGTGGCGGCGCGGTGGTGAAGGCCGCCATGCAGTCCGGCAAGCGGTGCGTGGCCGGTGGTCCGGGCAACCCCCCCGTGGTGGTCGACGCGACCGCCGACCTCGACCGCGCGGCGCGCGGGATCGTGGCGGGCGCCAGCCTCGACAACAACATCATCTGTGTCGACGAGAAAGAGGTCTTCGCCGTCGAGAAGATCTTCGACGACCTGCTCGCTCGGGTCGAGGCGCTCGGGTGCGTCCGCGTGCGCAACCACCAGATCACCCGCATTGAGAAGGTCGTGCTCACGCCGGATCGCGAGCACGTGAACCGCAAGTGGGTGGGCAAGAACGCCAGCGAGATCCTCCGCGAGGCCGACATCCCCTTCAAGGGCGACCCCCGGCTGATCGTGTGTGAGGTGCCGTTCGACCACCCCTTCGTGCAGCACGAGCTGCTGATGCCGGTGCTGCCCTTCACGCGCGTGAAAGACGTGCACGAGGGGATCGACATGGCGGTCGAGGCCGAGCACGGCTTCGGTCACACGGCCAGCATGTACAGCCGCGACCTCGACGCCCTGCACCGCATGGCGCGCGCGGTCGATACGTCGATCTTCGTGAAGAACGCCTCGAATGTGGCGGGCCTCGGCTACGGCGGCGAGGGCTACACGAGCTTCACCATCGCCTCGCCCACGGGCGACGGGCTGACCACCGCTCGCACCTTCACGCGCGAACGCCGCTGCACCTTGGCCGGCTACTTCCGCATCACCTGAGGGCGAGATGGCCGACGACGCGCTCGCCTTGGTAGAGCTGAGTTCGGTGGCCAGGGGCCTCCGGGCGCTCGACGCTCTGATCAAGCGGGCGCCGGTGACCATCCTCGAGGCGAACCTCGTGGAGCCGGGCCACTACCTCATCCTCTTCTGCGGTGGGGTCGCGGAGGTGGACGAGAGCTACGCGGAGGCCCGCGCCGTCGGCGACGGGGCCGTGCTCGACCACATGATGCTGCCCTTCGCCCATCCAGACCTGCTGGTGGGGCTGCGGGGTCGTGAGCGGTCGCGCTCGGCCGACGCGCTCGACACGCTCGGCGTGCTCGAGGGGACCTCTGTCGCAGCCACGCTGGTCGCCGCCGATCAGTCTCTCAAAGAGGCCGCGGTCGAGCTGGTGGGCGTGCGCGTCGGGGTCGGCCTGGGGGGCCGCGCCTGGTACGTGGTCTGCGGTGCCCAGCACGATGTCGAGGCCAGCCTCGAGGCAGGGGGCGCCGCCCTCGACGCCGCAGGGGCCCGTCACGCGGTCGAGATCATCGCTCGTCCCCACGACGAGATGGTCCCCTGGCTGCTGCGTCGGCCGCCCTTCTCTCTCGCCGCACAGGAGCCCTGATGGAGCTCGCTCGGGTCCTCGGCCGCGTCGTGGCCACCGTAAAGTACGAGACCCTCGAAGGGGTCAAGCTGTTGGTGCTGCAGTCGGTCAACGCCGACGACGAGCCCCAAGGCGAGCCCTTCATCGCCGCCGACGCGCTGCAGTCGGGCCCAGGCGACCTCGTGAGCTGGGTGTCGGGACGCGAAGCAGCGCTCTCGTTGCCGGAGACCTTCGCGCCGGTCGACGCCGCCGTGGTCACCATCGTCGATCACGCCTGGCGCGACCCAGGCGCCCACAACCCGCCGCCTGGGGGCGCCTCATGATCCTCTCTCGCGTCATCGGAAACGCGGTGAGCACGGTCAAGCACCCCTGCTACGCCGGGGTCAGCGTGCTGGTGTGTGTGCCGGTGCAGACCGACGGGCACGCGCCGGTGGGCCCCGAGTTCCTGGCGGTAGACAGCGTGCAGGCCGGCCCTGGAGATCTCGTGTTGGTGGCCCGAGAGGGCAACGCCGCGCGGCAGATTCTGGGTGAAGGTCAGCCCTATCACGCGGTCATCTTGGGGGTCGTAGACGAGGTGAACGAGCCGGGTCGAGAGATCCGCACGCATGGCGCGCACCGCGCCGAGGCGGAGGGTGGCCATGGCTGAGGTGCCCCTCGACGAAGAGTCGCTGCGCCGGGACATGGTGCGCTATGCGCGGCGCACGTGGGAGCGCGGCTGGGTGGCCAACCACGACGGCAACCTGTCTGCGCGCCTCGGCGGAGGCCGCTTCCTCGCCACGCCCACCGCGGTGAGCAAGGGCGACGTGCGCCCCGAGTGGCTCATCGTGGTGAACGGGGAGCGAGAGGTGTTGCAGGGCACCCGGCGGGCCTTCTCCGAGTTCAAGGTGCACGCGGCGGCCTATGCCGCGCGGCCCGACATCGGCGTCGTCCTGCACGCCCACCCACCACACGCCACGGCCTATGCGGTCTCGGGGGCCACGCTCCCGCACCCCTTCCTCGCCGAGGCGGTGGTCACGCTGGGCCCCGAGATCCCAGTGGTGCCCTTCGGACTCCCCGGTGAGCCGGCCGTCGACGACGGCATCGCCCAGGCGCTCGGCCGGGCCGATGTGGCGCTGCTCGCGCAGCACGGCGTCCTCGCTGTGGGGGGCAGCCTCGAGCAAGCCTGGCTGCGCATGGAGCTGGTCGAGCACCTCGCCTGCATCGCGATCAAGGCGCAGGCCCTCGGCGGCGTGAAGGCCCTCGGCCCAG
>JBDQIL010000547.1:0-4156 GCA_040264415.1 Myxococcota bacterium | reverse complement strand
CCGAGATCGCGGGGCGGGGACGCATCGCCATCGTGTTCGTGGGGTCGGTGCAGCAGGGCTTCTGGGAGCCGGCCGCGCCGGCATGAGCCCGCCCGGGGACCGCTGACACCACCTCGCCATTGAGCTCCCCCACCGCTGGATGGGACACTGCCGCCAGCCGCGCGCCCCCGGACCGCATGACCCGCCTGTTGCCCCTGCTGCTCATCGCCTGCAGCCAGCCCTTCGAGGCCGGTCCGCAGCCGGAGACCACCCTCGATCATCCCGTGGGGGAGGTGGACTTCGCGCCGTCGGCCTTCGCGCGCCTGACCACCGCCCAGTACCGCAACCTGCTCGAAGACCTCACCGGCCGCGAGCGCCCCGTGGCCCTGCAGCCCGACACCAACCCCTACCTGTTCGCGTCGATCGGGGCGTCGTCCGAGCCGCTGTCCGAGCAGGGGGTGCAGCTCTTGGAGGAGGCCGCCTCGACCGTCTCCGCCGAGATCTTCGCCGACCCCGCCGCCCGCCTCGACCTGGTGGGCTGCGCGCCCGAGTCGCCCCGCGACTCCTGCGCCGAGGCCTTCGTGGTGCGCTTCGGCCGTCAGGCCTACCGCCGCCCGCTCACCACCACCGAGGCCGCCCGCTGGCTGGCGGTCGCCAACACCCTGGGCGACGGCGACCCCTGGACCGGCCTGCAGACCGCCGTGGCTGGCATCCTGCAGAGCCCCTACGTCGTCTACCGGGTCGAGCTGGGCGCCCCGCACCCCGACGACCCCGACCTGCGCGTGCTCACCGACTGGGAGGTCGCGGCGCGCATGAGCCTGCTGCTCTGGAACCGCCCCCCCGACGACGCCCTGCTCGACGCGGTGGCCCGGGGCGAGCTGTCCACGCCAGCGGGCCTCGCCGCCCAGGCCGACCGCCTGCTGGCCGACCCCCGGTCCGACGACGCCATCGAGGCCTTCTTCGAGCAGTACCTCGACCTGGGCCGCCTCGACAACGCCAGCCCCGACCCGGACACCTTCCCCGGCTTCACCGACACGCTGCGGGCCGCCATGCGCTCCGAGGTGCTGCTGCTGGTGGACGACCTGGTCAACCGGCGCGACGCCGACGTGCGCAGGCTCTTCAGCGCCCGCCGCGCCTACGTCAACCGCGAGCTGGCCACCCACTACGGCTTGCTGGTGGAGGGGGCCACGGCGCTCACCTACGTGCCGGTCGAGCTGCCCGACGACAGCGAGCGCGCCGGCATCCTGGGGCTCGGCGCCTTCCTGACCATGAACGCCCACGCGGTGCACACCTCGCCCACCCTGCGCGGCAAGTCCATCCTCGAGCGCGTGCTGTGCAGCATGGTGCCGCCGCCGCCCGACAGCGTCGACCTCGACCTGTCCGACGAGGAGACCGAGGGCGGCGCCACCCTGCGCGACACCCTCGAGGCCCACCGCGACGACCCGGCCTGCTCGGGCTGCCACGCCATGATGGACCCGCCGGGCTTCCTCTTCGAGCACTTCGACGCCACCGGCGCCTGGCGTGACACCGACGGCGGCCACCCCATCGACAGCTCGGGCGACCTGTTCGGCGAGCCGCTGGCGGGCGCCGGCGACCTGGGCGATGTGCTGGCCAACCACGAGCGCGTGGGCCCCTGCATGGTGCAGCAACTCTACCGCCACGCCCACGGCCGCCTCGACGTCGAGGCCGACGAGGTCACGCTGGCCCAGCTCAGCGCCGGCTTCGCCGAGGGCGGCCACCGCTTCCGGCCGCTGCTGCGCGACGTCGTGACCCACGAGAGCTTTCGCGCGGTGCGGGCCCCGGAGGCGAGCCCATGAGCCCCCTCTCCAAGCCCCTGAGCCGCCGCACCGTGCTGCGCGGCGTCGCCCGTGGGGTGCCCGTGGCCCTGGCGCTGCCCACCCTCGAGTGCATGCTCGGCCGCGACGCTCACGCCGACACCACCAGCAGCCTGGGCCCCATCTTCGGTCTGTTCTTCTGGGCCAACGGCGTGCCATGGCACGGCGGTCACGGTGCCAGCCAGGCGGGCAACCCCGACACCTGGACCCCCACCGGCACCGGCGCGGGCTTCACCCCCAGCGTGCTGCAAGAGCCCCTGGGCGCGCGCCCGTACAGCGTGCTGTCCGGCCTGCAGCCACACACCGACGTCCCCGCGTCGCCCGCGGGCCAGAGCGACGGACACATGCGCGGCTTCATGGTGGGACTGACGTCCGACCGGCCCCGGCCCGAGGGCTTCGACCACCCCAGCCACACGCTCACCGCGCTGCGGCCCACCCTCGACCAGTTCATCGCCGACCACGCCGACTTCTACACCGACCGGCCGCCGCGCTTCCGGTCGCTCGAGCTGGGCGTGAGCCGGTCGCGCTTCCACGACTACGGGCACTGGAACGCCATCTCGTACAACGGCCCCGACTCGCTCAACCCGCCGGTGTCCGACCCCGGCCGGCTCTACGATCTGCTGTTCGGGGTGCCCTCGGGTGACGCCGACCTGGGCCGGCGCGTGTCGCTGCTCGACGCGGTGCTCGACGACGCCGCCGACCTGAAGGCTCGCCTGGGCGCGGCCGACCAGCAGCGGCTCGAGGCGCACATGGAGCACCTCTACGAGGTGCGCCGCCGGCTCGACCTGGGCGACATCACCTGCACCGCACCCGGCGTGCCCGCGTCGTCGAACGACCTGCTCACCCAGTGCGCCACGATGTCGGAGTTGCTGGCTCTGGGGCTGGCCTGCGACGTGACGCGGGTCTTCAGCATGATGCTCACCTCGCCCGCCACCACCCACATCTTCAGCGAGCTGGGCGTGGTCTCCGACATGCACACGGTCTGCCACGCCGGGTACTGGGACCAGGTCTTCGACATCACCCACCTGCAGATGCAGTGCTTCGGGTTGCTGCTCGACGCCTTGGCCGGTCACCTCGACCCCACGGGCGCCAGCCTGCTCGACCGCGCGGTGGTCTTGGGCACGTCGGAGTACGGCGAGGGCTGGAAGCACTCGGTGGCCGAGCTGCCCGTGGTGCTCGCGGGCCGCGGCAACGGCCGGCTGGTGCCGGGCGTGCACGTGCGAGAGGCGGGCGGCAACGTCTCGCGGGCGCACCTCACCCTGCTGAAGGCCCTGGGCCTCGACATCGGGTCGTACGGCTTCAACGGGGGGGAGACCTCCGACCCCTTCACCGAGCTGTTGGCGTGAGGCGCGGCCTCCTGTCGCTCGCTGCGGTGGCGGGGCTGGTGGCCTGCGGCGCCGCGACCGCTCCCGGCGCGCGCGACTCTACGCCTGCAGAGACGTCCCCTGTAGACACGGCGGTCGACCTCGACTGTCCCCGCGACCAGTGCGGCGCCAGCTGCACCGACACGCGCTCCGACCCCGACAACTGCGGGGCCTGCGGGCGCACGTGCGTCGCGTTGAATGGCGCGTCGGCGTGCGAGTCGGGCGCGTGCGTGCTCGACACCTGCGACGACGGCTGGGGCGACTGCGACGGCGACGTGGCCAATGGCTGCGAGGCCGAGTCGGACTGCGTGGCGCGGGCGCCCTGCGAGACCACCTGCGGCAGCACGGGCTCCACCGCCTGTGCCGACCCCTGCGTGGCCACCTGCGTGGTGCCGGTGGAGCAGTGCAACGCCATCGACGACGACTGCGACGGCGAGTGCGACGAGGGCGAGCTGCCGGGCTGTCGGGCGTCGGTCTACCGCAGCCACGGGCCCCTGGGCCACGTCTACGGAACCGACAGCAGCGAGGCGGCCGCGCTGGGCCAGACCATCGAGCGCGACCCGTATTTCTACGTCTATGGCGCAGAGGCGGGCGACCTCGTGCCGCTGTATCGCTGCGACATGGGGGGCGGCCGGCGCTTCATGACCACGTCGTCGGCCTGCGAGGTGGGCATCACGCCCGAGCTGATCGTGGGCTGGGTGGCCGGCTCGGAGCGCTGCGGCGCGGTGCCGCTGTACCGCCTCTACAACGGCTCCACCCACTTCTACACCCTGAGCGCAGGCGAGCGCGACAACGCCGTCGCATCCTACGGCTACCGCTACGAGTCGGTGGCGGCGTATGTCTGGGGGGGGCCGTGAAGCGGCATCGGGGATCGACCCGCGCGCCTCGGTGCGTCATGCCCGGCTCCCGCCCGGTCGCGGTCGCGGTCGCGGTCGCGCTGACGCTGTCCACCGGCCTGGTGGCGGCCTGTGGGGGGGG
>JBDQIL010000546.1:0-4174 GCA_040264415.1 Myxococcota bacterium | reverse complement strand
GGCTGGCGCGGTGGGGATCGTCCGGAGTCCGGCGGGGGCGCGGACCAGGATCGGAGGTTCCGTCCGAAGCACGGGCGCACCGCGGGCCCGCGCGACAGTGCGTTTAACCACACCGAGCCCGCCCGACGCAAGAGCGCGGCCCGCGAGACCGACGACGTGGTACGCTAAGGGCCGGTCCCGGGCCTGGGGCCACGAGCCCGTGTGCGCCCACCCGCCGGGGGACGCGCGCTGCGCGGCTCGATCCGACCGACCGGAGCCCGCAGCACCCCGCCCATGTCCGCCGCTTCGCCCGCACGCCAACTCCGCATCACCTTGCTGCAGGAGCGCAGCGCGGGCACCTTCGCGCGGGTCTACCTCGCCGAGGCGACCGGCGACGGCGGCATCAGCCGAATCGTGGCGGTCAAGGTGCTCAAGGAGCAGTGGAACGGCAGCGACGAGCTGCTGGTGCGCACGCGCGACGAGGCCCGGCTGCTGGCCCGACTGCACCACAAGAACATCCTCCGGGTCGAGGCGATGGCCGAGATCGAGGGCCAGCCCGCGATCGTGATGGAGTTTGTGGACGGGGTGGATCTCAAGCAGCTCATCGATCACCTCGCGAGCGAGGGGCAGCGCATCCCGCCCCGGCCGGCCTTCCGCGCCGCGCTCTGCGCGGCCTCGGCGCTGCACGCCGCGTACGCCAAGGTGCCCTACGGGCGATCCGACGCCCTGCAGGTGGTGCACCGCGACCTGAAGCCCTCGAACGTGATGGTGAGCGTCGAGGGAGAGGTGAAGGTGCTCGACTTCGGCACCGCCCGCTTCACCGACGAGGCGCGCATGGCCAAGACCGGCGTGCTCCGCTTCGGCAGCATGAAGTACATGTCGCCCGAGCGGCGGCTGGGCGACCGGGGCGAACACGCGAGCGACGTCTACGCCCTCGGGCTGCTCCTGCTCGAGATGCTGCGGGGCGAGGCCCTGCCCCTTCTGCCGCTCGACCAGGGCGAGCACGATCGCGCGCTGGCCGACATCCTGGCGCGGCTGGGACCGATGGGCCTGCCCAACGACGAGTGGGAGCAGAGCCTCCACCAGACCCTGCTCCGCATGTGCCACCACACCGCCGAGGCCCGCCTCGACGCCGAGCAGGTGGTCGGGCTGCTGCGTGCCTTCGCCGAGCAGGCCGATGGCCCGTCGCTCGAGGCCTGGTCGGCCGACACCGTCTCCCGGATCGCACGCCAGGTCTACGGAGACGGCATCGACGGCGCGCTGTCGGGGTCGCAGGTCTTCGTGCGGAGCATGAGCAACGCTGGGGCGACCGTCGGCAGCCAGGTCGTCGCCCAACGAATGGACACGTCGGGACCACCGATGCGCGCCCACAGCCCGGCCGACTCCGCGCCGCCGGGGGTGATCACCCGCAACGGGCCCACGGCCGGTCGCCCGGTGGGGATCGGCCGGCCGCCCGGCGGCGCCTTCCAGGGCGGCGCTCCGATGGCACTCGGCGCCCCGCTGGCCGACGAGCCGACCATGCTCCAGGGCGACCACGACCGCACCGAGCCAGAGGCCAACACGGCGCCGCCGGCCGCCGCTCCTGGCGACGACCGCCCCGTGGCCTGGCAGCCGTCGCGGCTGCCCGAACCCCAGCCCACGCCAGAGCCCCCGGCCGCTGAGGGTGGGGGCGGCCGCAAGACGGCTTTGGTGGCCGTGCTCATCGGGCTGGCCATTGGCTTGCTCGGCGTGGTCGGGATCGGAGCCGCTGGGGGGATCTGGTGGTACCTCCAGCAGCAGCCCGCGCCCCCGTCGGCGGCGTCGGCTGACCCGGTGGTAGCCGCCGACGGGGGCGCGGTCGCTGTGACCCTCGAGGCCGACGACCCCACGCTTCAGTGGCTCAAGCTGAGCGGCCCCTCCGGCGAGACCCTGGCCAAGGCCAGCCCCTCGGCCTCGGCGGCGGTCGCTCCGGGCGACTACACGCTCCGGGCCAAGGTGGTGGGGCGCCCTGCCCTGAACGGGCCCCTCACGGTGGACGCCGCGGACACGTGGCGATGCGCGGTGCTCGACGGCGCCAAGGTTCAGTGCGAGGCCGACCTCTCCGGAGCCACGGTCACCCTGGCTCCGGCGGAGCCGTGACCACCCGTGCGCTGTCGCTCGCTCTGGCCCTCGCGCTGGCCCTCGCGCTGCCCGCCGCTGCTGACACCGGGGCCCCCACCGACAACGATCGCGACGGCTATGCCGAGTCGGAAGACTGCAACGACGGCGAGCCGCGGATGAACCCCAGCGCGCTCGAGGACTGCGGAGACGGCCTCGACAACGACTGTGACAGCTACACCGACGAGCTGGACGCCGACCGCGTCGCCGACGACGGCGGGTGCACCGCGGCGCCGAGTCCCCGCAGCGCCGCAGCCACCCTCGCGGTCGCCCTGCTGGTCAGCGTGAGGCGGCGTCGCGCAGCGCGCTGACGGTCTTTTCGCCGACGTAGGGCGTCGCTGCGAAGTCCTCGATGCTCGAGAAGGGACGCTTGTCGAGGATGAGGTTCGCCTGACGCGGGGCCACACCGGCGCGGAGCAGGCCGTCTTTGTCGGCCGCGTTGATCAGCGCCAGCGTGCGCCGGGCCTGGGGCGGCGTGAAGGACACCCCGTCGGCCACCACACGGGCACTTCGGGCGCCGGCCGCGGGGGCTGGCTCGGCGGCCGCTGGATCGGCCGCGGCCGGGGCAGCCGCGACCGGTGCAGCCGCGACCGGGGCAGCCGCTGCGGGAGCGGCCGGCGCAGCCGCTGCGGGAGCGGCCGGGACGAGCGGCCTCAGCCGAACCACCCCCGAAGCGTCGGCGCCCGAGACGTCGAGCGAGAGGGTCTCCTGCTCGAAGCCGGGCTTTCGCAGCATGAAGGTGCGCTCGCGTGGCCCACCGCGGGCCTGCACCGTGATGCGGTCGTCGAGCGGCGTGAGCCCCAGCAGCGCGCCATCGAGGCGCACCTCCGCCCCAGAGGGGTCGCTGTCGATCCGCACCTGGACCGCCCGAGGCGGGAGCGGACCGGCCGTGGCCGGGTCTTCGGCGAGCACCGCGACCGCGGCGTCGGGCTCGGCCGACCGGGGAGCGGGTTCGGCCACCTCGATCACCGGCTCGGCCGCGCCCGGACCGATGGTGGACCACGCGACCACGCCACCGCCCAGCGTGAACAAGCCCCCCACCAGCGCCAGCAGGGCGACGCCGCGGCGCCGGGGAGCGGAGGGGGGCGGTGCCACGGCGCTCGGGTGCACCGTCGAGACCGAGGTCTCGTCGGCGACCAGCAGGCCAGGCGTGACGAACCGAGTCGCCTGCCGGAGGTCCTGCAGCAGCGCGCTCGCGTCCGGGTAGCGATCTGCCGGCGACTTCTCCATGCACCGGCGCGCGATGGCCTCGAGCTCGGCGGGGACCGACACGTCGGGCGCCCGCTCGGCCATCGGCGGGTAGGGCTCTTGGACGTGGGCGATGGCGATGGCCATGCTGTCCTTCGACCAGAAGGGCAGCCGGCCGCAGAGGGCCCGGTACAACATCACGCCCACGCTGTAGAGGTCGGCCCGCCCGTCCACCTCGACGCCCTTGACCTGCTCGGGCGCGGCGTAGTGCGGGGTGCCCACAAAGTAGCCGTCGCGGGTGATCTCCGAGTCGGCGTCGTCGCCCCGCACCAACCCGAAGTCGAGGATCTTGGCGAAGGCTGCGCCGTCCTCCCCTGGCACGAGCTGTACGTTTCCGGGCTTCATGTCGCGGTGGATCATGCCGGCGCGGTGCGCGCGGCGCAGGCCCCGGATGATCTGCTCGAAGATGGGCAGCGCCTCGTCGGGCGCCATGGGGCCCTCTTTCATGCGCTCTTTGAGGCTGCGCCCGGCCAGCAACTCCATGGCGATGTAGCAGGTGCCGTCGTCGGTGCGGCCGTAGTCGTGCACCGTGACCACGTGCGGGTGTTGGAGCTGGCCGGCCATCGAGGCCTCGCGAAAGAAGCGCTCCTCGAAGCGCTGCTCGCCGGTCTCGTCGAGGTCAGGGCGCAACACCTTCACGGCCACAGGCCGGTCGAGGTTGAGCTGGGTGGCCACGTAGACCGCGCCAGATCCGCCGCGGGCCAGCGCGCGCTCCAGACGGAACTTGCCGTCGAGCACCGCGCATCGCCACGTGTCCGCGGCGTCCACCGTGAGGGGCCCGTTCAGGGCAGGGCGCCCCACCACCTTGGCC
>JBDQIL010000545.1:0-4175 GCA_040264415.1 Myxococcota bacterium | reverse complement strand
CGTGCGGCTACCAGCAGGAGACCTTCGCGCAGGACTACGCCACGTCGAGCTGCTTGCTCCTCGAGCAGTGCGAGGTGCTCGAGACCTACGCCGGCTTCGAGAGCGTCGAGGCGTGCACGACCGCGCAGAAGTCGCGGGTCGATCCAGAGGCGGGCCGCTGCCCGGACTACGACAAGAAGGTCGGCGTCGAATGCGTGGACGCCATCAACGCCACCAGCTGCGCGCAGTTCGTCGAGGGCTACTGGCCCAAGTCGTGCTCGAACGTCTGCCCCGACGGCAGCGCGGGCGCTACTGGCCCGAGTCTTCGGAGGTGCCGCCGGTCTCGTCCGACGCCGCCGGATCCGGGCCCGCCCCGGTGACCCGCTTCAGCGCGCCGCCGCCGACGGTCGCGACCGCCGTGACCGACACGCCATCCCGCGTCGGGACGGCGAAGCAGGCCGCTGGCACGTTGCACCCACCGCCGTAGGCGGCCAGGAAGGCGCGCTCGGCGGCCACGCAGCGCGCCGTGACGGCGTCGTGGATGTGAGCGAGCAGGCCGAGGACGCGGGGGTCGTCGGCGCGGCACTGCACAGCGAGCGCGCCCTGGCCGACCGCCGGACACATCTGCTCGGCAGACAGCGGGTGAAGATCGGGCCGCGTGATGCCCAAGCGGTTCACCCCGGCCATCGCGAGCACGATGGCGTCGTACTGGCCGGCGTCTCGCTTGCCGATTCGGGTCTCGACGTTTCCGCGGATGCCCTGGATGTCGAGGTCGGGCCGCAGGGCGCGCAGCTGGGCCGCCCGGCGGAGAGAGCCGGTGCCCACCACGGCGCCTTGGGGGAGGCCCTCGAGGGTGCTGCCCACCAGCGCGTCGCGGGGGTCTTCGCGCGCCGGCACGCAGCCCAACACCAGGCCGTCCGCGTCGTCGGTGGGCAGGTCTTTGAGGGAGTGCACGGCGAAGTCGAGGACGCCGTCTCGAAGCCCCTGCTCGAGCTCCGCCGTGAACAGCCCCTTGCCCCCCAGCTCGGCGAGCGGCCGCTGCTGGTCGCGGTCGCCGCGGGTCGTGATGATCTGCAGCCGGACCGGCACCCCTGTGGCGGCGGTGACGGCGTCGGCGACGTGCTGGCTCTGGGTGACCGCGAGGGTGCTCCCGCGGGTGCCGAGGACGAGCGGGCGGAGATCAGACATCGGAGGACTCGGTGTTGGGAGGAGCCGGGGGCGGCACCAAGGCGTCGAGCAGGCGGGCCAGCTCGGGGGTCTGGCCGGCCTCGGCCAAGGCGCGCGAGTGGGTGAGCGGCCGGTGGAGGAGCTTCTTGACCAGCGCGCGGGACATGGCGTCGAGCACCTGCTCTTGGCTGGCATCGAGGGGCCCCAGGGCCGCGCGGGCCCGGTCGAGCTCGCCCCGACGGATCTCGTCGGCGTGTCTCACGAGCGCGCCGATCTCGGCGTTCACGCTCTCGCCGAGCAGCAGGCGCCAGGCCCGCTGGGTCTCTTCGTCGACGATGGCCTCGGCCACGCGGGCGGCCCGGTGCCGCTTCTCGATGCCCAGCTCAGCCACCTCCTGCAGGTCGTCGACGTCGAAGCAGTAGACGCCCTCGATGTCGGAGACGTCTGGATCGATGTTGCGCGGCACGGACAGGTCGATGAGCACCAGCGGACGCCACCGGCGGCGGCGCATGATGGGCTGCAGATCGCGCCGGTGCAGCAGCGTGCGCCCGGCCCCAGTGCTGGTGACCACCACGTCGACGCGGTCGAGGTAGTGATGCATCTCGTGGAGCGGGGTCGCCGTCGCGCCGAACATCTCTGCGAGGCGAGCGGCGCGGTCGAAGGTGCGGTTGGCCACCACCAGCTCATCGAGCCCATGTGAGAGCATCGACCGGGCGACCAGCTTCCCGTGGGCCCCCGCCCCGATGAGCAGCGCCGATCGGTCGGAGAGCCCCCCAAAGACCTGGCGGGCCAGCTCGACGCCGGCGCGCCCGACGCTGACCGCCTCTCGCCCGATCCCGGTCTCGGTGCGCACGCGCTTCGCCACGTGGAGCGCCCGATCCATCATGCGGTGGAGCAGCGGCCCCGCCGCAGCCGACCCCGCCGCCAGCCGGTACGCCTGCTTCACCTGACCCAGGATCTGCGGCTCGCCCAGCACCATCGAGTCGAGGCTGCTGGCCACCCGGAAGAGGTGACGCAGGGCGTCCTGCTCGGTGTAGGTGTAGAGGTGGTCGCGCACATCGACCACGCCCCCCTGCGCCGCCAGGAAGCCGGCCAGCGCCTCGGGGGTCGCCCCGGACTGGGGGACCGTGTAGAGCTCCACCCGGTTGCAGGTGCTCAGCAGGACGGCCTCGTCACCCAGGCGCCGCTCGCGGAGACCGGCCAGCAGGGCTGGGATGGCGCCCGGCGACACCGCGAGGCGCTCGCGCACCTCGACGGGGGCGGAGTGATGGCTGAGGCCGACCGCGACGAGCCTCATCCCAGCCCCCCGTGCCAGCCGCGAAGCACCACGAGGGCGACCGCCACCATGAGGCCGAGCCCGACCATCCCGCCGACCCCGAAGATGGCCGCGAGGCGCCCCCGCCAGCCCGAGACGAGCCGGAGGTGCAGGCCCACGGCGTACCAGAGCCACAGCGCGACGGTCCCGTACACGGTGACGTCGGGGCCCATCGATCGGTCGGGGTGGGTGGCCGCCCAGGTGCCGCCGATGGCCATACCCGCGGTGAGCGCGACGAAGCCCAAGGCCATGGCCCGGTAGTTCAGGCGGTCGAGGGTCTCGAGCGACGGCAGCCGCGCGATGTCACGCAGCCGCTTCTGCTTGAGGCGGCTGCGAACGATGAGGAAGAGCACAGAGAGCGTGAACGAGACCGCGAAGCCACAGAGCCCCGCCAGGATGAGGGCCAGGTGCGCCGGCAGCCAGAGCGAGTCGAGCGGGCCCGACCCGCCGGCCCCGGGGGCGACCTGGGACACGCTGAGCAGCACCACGGCCGTGCCGGAGAGCATCGCGCCCAGCAACTCCATGCGGGGCTGACGCCGCAGGAAGAGCCAGCCGAAGGCGACCCAGAGCGCCAGGGCTTCGAGGGTCCATCGCATCGAGTCGAGGGGGAGGGTGCCGGCGTGGACCGCCGCCACCACGAGCGCGCCCACGTGGGCGCCGATGGCCAGCGCGGCCCAGCCGCGGTGCGCCAGCGCGGGTCGCACGCGAGGGACCACGCGCGCCACCAAGGGGGCGAGGTAGGCAACCAGCGCGACGATGGCCAGCACACGATCCAGACGGGACTCCCTCGCGACCGGGCGGTCGCTCCACGGGGGCTAGCGCAGGGCCTCACCGGCGGCCACCGGTCTCACGCCGAGTCGGGCCCACCGTCTCCCTTGCGACCCCACCGCAGCAAGCCGCGCAGCGCGCCCGTCTGCTGCTTCTGGACCTCGTCCTCTTTGCGCCGGCGCATGTCGCGCAGGCGCAGCCGCCGCTTGGCGTCGACCAGCTCCGGGTTTCGCTCGACGGCCTGCTCCAGCAAGGAGTAGCCGCGGTCTTCATCGAGCTCTTCTCGCAGCAGGATCTCGCCTGCGAGAGCGAACACGTCACCCGCCTGACCACGGGTGAGCCCGTCGAGCGCCAGCATCTGCTCCACCGCGTCGTTCGGCGCGATCGCTCCGGACCGCCACCCCGCATGCAGCGCCTGGAAGGCGTAGCGGAACTCGGTGGGGTCGGTGCGACGCGCCGCGTCGAGGTGGCCCCAGGCCTCGTCCCAGCTCCCCCGCTTCAACGCGATCTCACCCTGCTTGCCGATGAAGACCGCCTTGCGCCGGTCCTCGGCGGAGGCCCAAGGCACGCCGGACTCTGCAGCTCGGAGCCGCTCGACCAGCTCGATGCGGCGATCGCTGTCGCGCAAGGCCTCGCGGGCGTCGGCGACCAGGGTGAAGCACTGCTCGGACAGCCGCTTGAGCTTCGCGTCGGCGCCGGCCAGCCGATCGGGGTGGAACTCGGCGCTCCGCTCCAAGAAGAGCCGCTCGAGCCTTCGACCGTCGCGTCGTCGGCCTTCTCCACCCCCAGCACCACATGGGGCTCTGCGGCCCGCAGGTCGGCGAGGGTCTGGGCGAGGCGGTCGAGCTCCGGATCATCGCTGCCGCCCGACTCGATCGCGACCACCTCGATGTCGTCGGCAGGATCGGGGCGGGCGGGCGCGGGCGCGGGCCGCAGAGCCCCATGT
>JBDQIL010000544.1:0-4177 GCA_040264415.1 Myxococcota bacterium | reverse complement strand
CGTTCATGGAACGCTCACCATCACAGCAAGGCCCGTGCCAGCCTCCCCGGACTACGCCAGTGCGCTGTTCTCGCCGTCCTCACGCCATCGCTGCCGTATGCGCTTTCATCCGATCGGATGAATTCATATCCGACCGGATCCCACATCGGCGCGGCGCGCCTCGGTGGGCCCGCCGGGCGGTGCCGGAGGTCTCCCCATGATAGAGGGTACGGCCACCGCGCCCGTCGACGTGAGCCCCCTTCGCGCATCCGGGCGCCCCTCCTGGGCCATACCCATCGTTGTCTGAGCACTCTCCCGGTTTCTTCGGTCGCCTGGCCGCGTCGGTCATGGATCGCCCCCGTCAGTGGGCCACGCTCCTCGTGGCCCTCACCGTCCTTGGTGCGGCGCTCGGCTCTCGGCTGACCATCAACGCCAACATGCTCGAGTTGCTGCCCGACTCCGATCCGACCGCCCAGGCCATCCGCAAGCTCAACGACGAAGAGGGTGGAGCGAACCTCCTCACCATCGCCGCCCGCAGCGACGATCCCGCCGCCCTCGACGCGTTCATGGCGGGGCTGGCCGACCGCATCGAGGCCCTCGACACGGTCGACTACGCCCTGTACGACCTCGATCCCGACCTCGCGTTCCAGCTCGGCCTGCTGCAGCTCGACCCGACAGAGCTCGGCGCGCTGCGAAACCGCCTGCAGGGCGCCGTGGCCATGGGGCCGGCGGCCGCCAACCCCTTCCTCGCCGGTCGGCTGCTCGACCTCGGCCCGCTCACCGCCAAGCTCACCGCCCCCGAGTCCACGGCCCTCTTCCCCCCCGAAGACGGCGTGGCCCGGATGGTCGTGCGCCCCCGCGGCACCGCCTTCCAGCAGCGCTTCGTGCGACAGCTGATGGCAGGCGTCTACGCCGAGATCGACGCGGCCTCTGCCGCCGCGCCCGGGGTCGAGGTCTACTGGGTGGGCGGCGCCTACCGGCACGCCACCGAAGACGTCGAGAACATTCGCAAAGACCTGCAGTGGACCGCGGTGGTCAGCCTGGTGCTGGTGCTGGCGCTCATCGGGGTCGCCTTCCGTGATCCCCGCGCCATCGTGCTCATCTTCGTGCCGCTCGTGGCCGCCAACGTGTGGACCACCGGGGTCGCCGGCGTGGCGGTGGGCACCCTCAACACCTTCACCAGCTTCTTCCCGGCCATCCTCATCGGGCTGGGGGTGGACTTCTCGATCCACCTGTACTCGCGCTACCGCGAGGAGCGCGCGCGGGTCGGCGACCTCAAGCAGGCTGTGGTGCGCGCCTGGGACAAGGCCGGCCCGCCGTCCGCCACCGCGGCCCTGACCTCGGCGGGGGGCTTCTGCGCGCTGTGGGCGGCGGGATTCAAGGGCTTTCGGCAGCTCGGGACCATCCTCGCCGGCGGCGTGCTGCTGTGTCTGGTGGCCGTGATCGTCACGCTGCCCCTGCTCAGCCTGCTGTTGGAGCGAGGCCCGCGGAGCGCCCCCGCCGCGCCCCGGTCGGCCGCCACCGCTCGGCCGCGCTCGTACCGCTTCGCCCCCGTGGGTCTGATGACCATGGCGCTCCTGACGGCGGGCGCCAGCGCGCTGCTCCCCCAGGTGGGCTTCGAGTTCGACATCTCCGAGCTGCGCCCGGCCGAGCTCTCCTACGATGATCTCGACGCCGACCAGCGAGCCATCGCCGAGCGCAGCTACTCGCCGGTGGTGCTCACCTACGACTCGGCGGCCGACGTCGCGCGGGCCCACACGATGCTGAGTCGAGCGGTCGCAGACGGACAGATCGATCACGTCAGCGGCGTGCTCAGCGTCCACTCCGCGCTCCCGGTCGACCAAGCGGAGCGCGTCTCTCTGCTGCAGGAGATCGCCGTCCTCGCGCGGGACCCCAACGTCGCCTACCTGCCGCGGGCCGTACAGGTCAACCTCACCCGGATCGCCGACTCGAAGCCCCGCGTGCTCACCGCAGCCGATCTGCCGTCGTCGCTCCGTCACGTGCTGGGCGCGGTCGAGGGCCGGCACCGCCTGCTGCTCACCACGACCGACAACATGTGGGATGTGCGCCAGAACAAGGAGCTCTACGACTCGGTGAAGGCGCACGCCCCCGACGCCGAGGCCGCGGGCGAGTACCTCGCGCTGGCGGTGCTCTACGAGCTGATGGAGAGCGACGGCCCCCGCGTGGCCAGCCTGGCGCTGCTCGCGGTGATGATCATGACCTGGATCGACCTGAGACGCTTCGGGCGCGCCCTCGGGGCCGTCGCGGCCCTCACCGCCGGCATGTGCTGGGCAGGCGCGGCGCTGGTGCTCTTCGAGGTCAAGCTCAGCCTCGTCAACTTCGTGGGCATCCCCATCCTCATGGGCATCGGGGTGGACGTGGTGATTCACCTCGTCCATCGCCTCCAAGAGGAGGGCCCCGGCCGCGTGCGCCACGCGCTGTCCACCACCGGCTGGGCGTCTGGGCTCAGCACCGCCACCACGGTCTTCTCCTTCGCGGCGCTCTCGGTCGCCTCAGCCCAGGGCGTGCAGTCGCTCGGCCTGCTCATCGTCATCGGCCTCACCCTCGTCAGCGTCGTGGCGCTCACGGCGGTCCCGCTGGGCTGGATGACGCTGTGGCGGGTGCGCGGCGACGACCCCGAGGGCGGCGCCCCCCCCACGGGCTGAGGTGGGCGCAGGGCTCAGGCCTTGAGCACCTTGCGGATCAGCGTGCCCGTGAAGGCGTGCTCCCCCAAGAAGGCGAGCCGCACATCGTCGGCGCTGCGCACCACCCGCATCCGCGTGACCCGGCCGCTGTCCACGCCGTCACAGACCGCGCGCACCGGTCGCCGAGCCGGCGACATGGCCTGCACCTCGACCACCGAGTCGAGCGGCAGCAGCATGGGGCTCAGCCGCGGCGCGTGGGGAGCGATGGGCGTGACGTGCATGCCCGGCACCCGGGGATGGCAGGGCACGCCGCCCGCCGAGTAGCTGTACGCGGTCGAGCCGAGCGCCGTGGCGACGATCACGCCGTCGCAGACCAGCTGCCGAACGGCGAGCTGCCCATCGACCGTGACGGTCAGGTGGGCGGTCTGGCCGCTCGCCCGCTCGAGGTAGATGTCATTGACGGCGTCGGCTTCGATGACCGTGCCGTCGGCCGTGGTCGCTTGCAGGTGGAGCCGCGGGAAGTCGTAGACCGTGTACGCCCCCGCGCGCAGCTCGGCGCAGAGGGCCTCGAGGTTCGAGGGGTCGTTGAGCAGGAAGCCCAGGTGGCCGGCGTTCACGCCGAGGTACACCCGCCCGGGGCCGAACTCGCGCATGCACTGCAGCATCCACCCGTCGCCCCCGATGACCAGCGCCACCGACGGATCGAGCGCCTCGAGATCGACCCGCGTGGAGATGTCGGCGAAGAGCTGAGCGGCGCGCGGGTTGCGGGGGTCGGTGCAGATCATGGCGCCAGCGTATCGCAGGCTCCGGTTAGCCGACCGGCCGACCCCCGGAGGCGCCCATGCAGCTCGTCAAGTCCCACGGCCTCGGCAACGACTACCTCGTGTTGGCCTCGGGGGAGGCGCTCACCCCCGCCCTCGCCCGCGCGCTGTGCGATCGGCACACCGGCGTCGGCGGAGACGGCGTCCTGCAGCCGGTCGCCAGCAGCCGCGCCGACTACGGCCTGCGCATCTTCGCGCGGTGGCTGGTGGACCACCAGATGGCACCCATGGCCTTCTCCGTCGAGGTCCCGGGCGGCGTCGTGGCGTGCGTGGTGCACGACACCGGCGACGTCACGGTGGAGATGGGCGCGCCCGAGTGGGGGCCGGCCGCCATCCCCTGCACCGAGCGCCTCGCGAGCACGCCGATCGACGTCGGCGGCGCCACGCTGAGTCTGACCGCCGTGTCGATGGGCAATCCCCACTGCGTCGCCGTCTTCGAGCCGGGCACCGACCTCGACCGCCTGCCGTGGCGGGGCTGGGGGGCGGCCCTGGAGCGCGACCCGCGCTTTCCCCGCCGGACCAACGTGCAGTTCGCGGTGACCCTCGACCGCGGCCGGGTGGCGGCCCGCATCTGGGAGCGGGGGGCCGGCGAGACCCAGGCGTCGGGCAGCTCGGCCTGCGCGGTGGCGGCCGTCCTGCACCGGCAGGGCGCGATCGACGACCGCGTCGAGGTGGTCATGCCCGGCGGGAGCCTGCACCTGTGGGTCCGGCCCGAGGGGGTCGAGATGCGGG
>JBDQIL010000543.1:0-4179 GCA_040264415.1 Myxococcota bacterium | reverse complement strand
TCGCGGCGGGGTGCGACCGACCCCGACGGCCTCGAAGCCACCGCGCTCGACACCCTCGACCGGGTCGCGCTGCAGGCCGACCGCGCGGGGCGCGCGGGGTCCGGGGCGGCGCCCCAGGGGTGGCTCGACCTCGGCCTGCTCGCCGACCTCGCGCTGGCCCAAGACGCCGCCCGCCGGCGGGGCCGCGGGCTCACCGTGACCCGCGGGGTCCTCCCGGTCGTGTAGGGCGATCCCGCCGCCCACCTGCACGCGATGCACCACGCGCTCCAAGACGCGACCCCCGGCGTGCCGCCCGGCGGCCACCTCCACCTGTTGGTGCGCGACCCAGCCGGTCACCCCACCATCGAGATCCGCCGGGTGGACCGGGCCTGAGCGCGCCGGTGGACCACGGGATACCCCGTCGAATGCCCCCTCACGCCATCACGTTCGACCTCTGGGACACGCTCGTCATCGACGACAGCGACGAGCCGCGCCGCGCCGCCGCCGGCCTGCAGCCCAAGCCGCTGGCCCGCACAGCCCGCTTCGCAGCCCTCGTGCAGTCCGGCCACCCCGACCTGCCCGCCGAGCGGGTGCGGGCCGCCTGGGACCACGCCCAGGCGCGCTTTCGCCACGCTTGGAAGGTGGAGCACCGCACACCGGGCGTCGCATGGCGGCTCGAGCAGGCCTTCGACCAGTTGGGCATCGCGGCGCCCGCTGACACCAGCGCCTGCGTGGCCGACATCGAGTCGATGGAGGTGCGCTTCGCCCCCGATCCCGCGCCCCACGCGGTCGCGGTGCTGCAGGCCCTCCACGGGCGCTACCCGCTGGCGATCATCTCCGACGCCATCGTCACCCCCGGCCGCCTGCTCCGAGACGTCATGAAGCAGCACGGCCTCGCTCGCTACTTCGACGCTTTCATCTTCTCCGACGAGGCGGGGGCGGCCAAGCCCGACCGCGCGGTGTTCGACCAGGCCGCCGCGGCCCTCGGCGTGCCGGTGACGGGCCTCGTCCATGTCGGCGACCGCGAGGCCAACGACATCGCGGGGCCCCACGGCGTGGGCGCCCGCGCGGTGCTCTACACGGGCGTGATCGACCGCGGCAGCGAGACCTCGGCTGCCGACATCATCTGCGACGACCACCGCGAGCTGCCCGCCCGGCTCGACGCCCTGTTGGCCGCACCGCACCCTTGAGGAGAGCCCTGTGACCGAGCCCCGCGTCGACGCCTGGATCCGCCTGCTGGCCGAACACTTCTCGAGCGCCTTCCCGCGACGCCTCGACCGCCCGCGCACCATCGGTCGCGAGGCCGAGTACCCGGTGGTTCGAGCCGACGGCGTCGCCGCCGAGGTGGCCGATCTGTGGGCCCCGCTCATGGCGCTCGACCCGAGCCTGACCGCCAAGCGCGAGGGCGACCTCATCGTGGGGCTGGTGAGCGACCAGGTGGAGTTCTCGGCCGAGGTCGGGCGCGGCACCATCGAGCTCATCACCGGGCCCGAGGCCGACCTGCACGGCATCCGCGCCCGCCACGACGCCGCCCTCGATCACTTGACGGAGGCCTGCCGGCCCCTCGGCTACCAGGTGCTCGGCTACGGCATCCAACCGGTCACGCCGGCGACGCCGGCCTTCATGACCCCGAAGGCCCGCTACAGCGTGCTGCTCGACGTGATCGGCGAGAGCTGGCTGTGGTTCACGCTCACGGCCAGCGACCAGGTGCACCTCGACCTCACTCGAGACGAGCTCACCCCCATCACCGACCTGGGCAACCTGCTGGCTGGCGTGACCGTCGCGCTCACGGCCAACTCCCCCATCTTCGGCGGGGCCACCTGCGGCGCGGTGAGCGCGCGCGAGAAGGAGATGGGCGCGATCCATGCGGGCTCCGACCGCCACGGCATGCCCCGGGCGGCCGACGGCGACGCCGAGGCCATGATCCGACGCTATGTCCGCCAGGCGCACCTGTTGAGCTGGGACGGCGCGCAGAAGGTGCGCGGCGACGGCGCGTTCTCCGACTGGCTGGCCCAGCGTGCGCCCGGCTCGCTCGCTGAGCCGGCCCAGGCCGACGTGTGGGAGGCCTTCTTGCTGCACGAGCACTACATCTGGAACAGCGCCCGGCCGCGCACCGCCCACGCCACCGTCGAGCTTCGGGCGGCCTGCCAGCAGCCGCTGGGGGACCACATGGCGGCGACCGCCCTGGGCGCGGCCCTGGTCGAGGGGGCGCCCGCCATCGCCCAGGTGATCGCCGACGCGCTGGGCGCCGATCCCTGGCCGGCGATGCGCCGCTACCACCACGACGCCGTGCGGTCGGGCCTGCGGGCCGACGAGCCCGCGCCCGGCCTGGTGCGCGCGATCCTCGAGGCCGGGCGCGACGCGCTGGGCGCCCGTGGCCATGGCGAAGAGGCCTACCTCGCGCCGCTCTTCGACCGCCTCGAGCGCCGGAGCAGCCCCGCCCACGACGCCCTCGCGGCCTTCGAGGCCGGGGGCTCGGACGCGCTCATCGCCCACGCCGCCCGCCGCTGACGTGCGCCACCGTCGGCCCACCACCCCGAATCGACACGTCTGATCGGGTGTACTAGGAGCCCTCGGATGCCCGACCCGTCCCCCACCCCCGAGCCCCGAGGGCTGCGCGCGCACTGGCCGCTGGTCGTGTTGCTGCTGGTGACCTTCGCGGCCTACGGCCCGCTGCTCGACGTCGCCTTCTCGTGGGACGACGAGGCCCTGATCGTCGACAACCAGGTCACCCACGACCTGGCCAACTGGCGGCAGTTCTTCACGACCGACCTGTGGAGCACCACCAAGATCTCCACGCTCAAGAGCGGGTACTACCGGCCGCTCATGCTGCTGAGCCTGGCGGTCGATCGCGCCCTGTTCGGCTTGAACAGCACCCAGGCGCACCTGCACTCGCTGCTGTGGCACCTGCTCGCGGTGGGCATGCTCTACGGGCTGACCCACCGCCTGCTCGCCCGCACGCCCGCCCTGATCG
The DNA here is from genome assembly GCA_040264415.1 of Myxococcota bacterium. Classification (GTDB taxonomy): domain Bacteria; phylum Myxococcota_A; class UBA796; order UBA796; family UBA2385; genus M30B51. Next base: position 1,226 of record JBDQIL010000543.1, on the reverse strand, counting down.
CCGCGACGCTGTTCGCGCTGCACCCGGTTCAGAGCGAGGTGCTGGCGCTGGTCGCGGCCCGAAACGACGCGATGGCGGCCGGCCTGGTGCTCGGGGCCCTGTGGCTGATGGTGGACCGGGAGCCCGGGGCCGGCCGGCTGGTCGGCGGTGCGGCCCTGGCCTTGCTGGCGCTGCTCAGCAAAGAGAGCGCCGCCCTCGCGATCTTCATGCTGCTGGCCCTCGATCTCGCCCGATTCCGTCGACCGGTCGGCTGGCGGCGCTACGCCGCGCTGGGCGCCGCGGTCGCCATCTACCTGCCCCTGCGCCGGCTGGCCGATCTCGACGCCGCCATCCAGCCCACCGCCAGCTCCGCTCGCCTCGTCCTCGACCACGCCGTCGAGATCGTGGGGGTCTACGCGCGCATCCTGGTGTGGCCCTGGCCGCTGACGCCCGCCCGGCACCTGCACTACCTCCCCCCCATGGGCGACGCCCTGCTGGGCATCGTGCTGCTGGGCGGACTCATCGCCGCCGCGCTCTGGAAGGGGCGCCACCGTGGGCTGGTGCTGGTGGGGCTGGCCTGGGCGGTCGCCGCCTGGCTGCCGTCGATGGCGGCCACACTCGACAAGGGGCTGCTCGGCGAGCGCTACGTCTACTTCCCGTTGGCGGGCCTGGCGCTGTCGCTGGCCGCCGCAGCGCCGCAGCTCCCCCGCTGGGCCGCGGCCGCCTTCGCGGTGCCGGCCGTGCTCGTGCTGCAGCTGCGCCTGCCGCACTGGGAGAACAGCCGCGCGGTCTGGGAGCACGCCCACGCGGTCGCCCCCACCGCCTTCACCGCCGGTGGGCTGGCCTGGTACTACCACCGCGACGGCGACTACGACCGGGCGAACGGGCTGTTCGTCGAGGCCCTCGAGGGCGAGCCGCCCTACCGCGACGTCTGCGAGATGATCGTCATGTCGCACCTCGAGGCTCGAGACGCGCAGGGCGCGGTCGAGGTGGGCCGCTGGGCCTTGACGGAGCGCGGGTGCCCCGCCGACGGCCTGCTGCTGTCGCACTACGCCGTCGCCCTGGCCGGAATCGGGCAGTTCGAGCAGGCCGCACAGGTCGCCGCGAGCCACCCCAAGGGGCTGGTGGGCCCGGGGCTGGTCGTCGTCGGCGCCCACCAGGCGCTCATCGGCAACCTCGACAAGGTCTACGCCGCCGCGACGCGGATGCGCGCCGACGACCCCACGTACCTCGACCGGGTGGCCAAG
>JBDQIL010000542.1:0-4191 GCA_040264415.1 Myxococcota bacterium | reverse complement strand
TTCTTGGGCGCCCTCGCGTCGCTGCTGTACGAGGTGAGCTGGTTCCGCCTGATGGTGCTCACCCTGGGCGGCAGCGCCTACGCCTTCAGCATCATGCTGCTCGCCTTCCTGCTGGGCATCGGCCTGGGCGGCTGGGCCGGCGGGCGCCTGAGCGATCGCGCCCTGTCACGCGGCGGCTTGGGCGGCGTCCTGCGGCTGGTGATGGGGCTGCAGCTCGGCGCGGCGGCCACGGCTTGGGCGCTCATGTTCACCTACAACGAGCTGCCCTTCCTGTTCGTGCAGGTCTACTCGGCGGTCGAGGCCACCCCCGAGCTGCTCTGGCCCGCCAAGCTCGGCATCGCGGTGGCCATCATGCTCCCGCCCGCGCTGTTCATGGGGGCCACCTTCCCAGCCCTCGTGCGCGCCACCGCCCTCACCACCCAGCTCGGCGGGCCGGTGGGCCGCCTGTACGGCTGGAACACCGTCGGCGCCATCCTGGGCGCCTCGCTGGGCGGCCTGGTGCTGCTCCCGCTCTACCGGGTCCAGGGCACGGTGGTGGTCGCCGTCAGCATCAACCTGATCGCGGCCGTGGTCGCAGGCCGGGCCAGCGCCCGGGCGCGGGGCACCGCCGGCTCGGGGGCGGTCACGGTGGGCTGGCTGCTCGCCGCGACCTGGCTCATCGGCCTGCTGCACTGGAAGAAGCCGCCCTGGGACCCCCTCGTCATGACCGCCGGCATGTACAAGTACGTCAGCGACCTCGACCCCGCAGAGCGCACCCGCGACGGCATCCTCGCCTTCGCCGTCGACCCCTACGAGCTCATCTTCTACGAGGAGGGGCTCAGCTCGGTGGTCACGGTCGCGCAGTCCAAGGAGTCGGGCAACATCTGGCTCGCCAACAACGGCAAGGTCGACGCCTCCACCGTGGTCGACATGCCCACCCAGGTCATGTGCGCGCACCTCGCCTACCTGTTCCGCCCCGAGGCCAAAAACACGCTGCTCATCGGCTTGGCCAGCGGCATCACCGCCGGCTCCGTCATCAAGCACGACGACCTCGAGACCATCGAGGTGATCGAGCTCGAGCCCGCCATCGTGCGCGCCAGCCACTTCTTCGACGAGCACAACAGCCGCCCGCTCGAAGACCCCCGGGTCGAGCTGATCGCCAACGACGGCCGCAACCACCTCAACCTGCAGCCCGACCACAGCTACGACGTCATCGTGAGCGAGCCGTCGAACCCGTGGCTGACCGGCGTGTCCAACCTGTTCACCACCGAGTTCTTCTTCCTCGGCAAGTCCAAGCTGCGGCCCGGCGGCGTGTGGTCGCAGTGGGTGCAGATGTACGGGATGGACGAGTCCGACCTGCAGACCCTGCTGCGCACCTTCTCCGAGACCTACGCCCACGTGCGGCTCTTCAGCACCATCGAGGACGCCGACCTCGTGCTCATCGGGTCGGACGCGCCCCTCGTGCTCGACGTGGACGTGGTGGACCGGCTCATGCGCACCCAGCCCAAGGTGGCCGCCGAGATGGAAGTGGTGGACGTCGTCTTCCCCGAAGATCTGCTCACCATGTACCAGCTCGACCGGCAGGGCATCCTCGAGTTCGCCGGCGACGCGGTGGTCAACTCCGACGACAACATGCGCATCGAGTACTCGGCGCCCCTGCACCTCCACGAAGACACCGCCAGCGAGAACTTCGCGTCGCTGCTTCGCGGCAAGGAGAAGCGCGGCGAGGTGCCCATCGACATGGTCACCGGGGTCGAGGGCCGCATCGATCTGGCGCGGGCCTATGCGCGCCGGGCCGACTGGCTCAAGGCGCTGCTGGTGTTGAAGGAGGCCGAAGCCGAAGAGCCCGGCAACCCCGTGGTCTTCGAGCTGTACGACCGCTACCAGCGAGCCCTCCAGGCCGAGCTGAACGACGAAGACATCCCGCCCGACGCCAAGATCGACATGGACCCCCGCGAGATTGACGACCCGGACGGCGAAGACGACGAAGCCGGGGGGGCCGCAGAGGGGGCCGCAGAGGGCGCCCCGGGCTGATCCCCCTGCCAGACCTTCAGTCTCGGGGCTGCCGGCCGTAGGGTGGGCGTCACAGGAGGCCTCCATGGGCGTAAACAAGCGCCGACACTACCGCACCGATGGGCGCTCGCTGGGTCGGATCGACGTCGAGGTGGTGGCCGGGGGCCAGGGGCACAAGGTCACGATCATCGACATCAGCGCGTCTGGCGCGGCCATCGCCTTCTCCGGGATGAATCCGGCGGAGGTGGAGACCTTCTTGAAGTCATCGATGTCGTCGCCGCAGATCGTGCTCAAGTCCGGCAAGCTTCGAAACCCGCTGCGCCTCCCCTTCAAGCCCGACCACTACACCGCCCTGCCCTACGGCACCGGCCTGGGTGTCTCCTTCCGCCAGCAGGTGCGGGACAGCGACAAGATCAGCCGGTCGCTGCGCCGCATCTTCAAACGTCGCCAGGCGGTCCGGGTGGACTGCGACCTGCGGCGTCCCATGATCGTCGCCATCTGCGACGCGGACGGCATGGAGCTGTGCCGGGCGATCCTCAAGGAACTCTCCATCAACGGCATGGGCTTCTTGGGGCACCCGGGAGACGCCCACTGGCTGAAGAAGGAGCAGAACTACACGTTCCGCTTCATCCTCGACGGGCGCGAGCTCACCCTCGGGGGCGAGCTGAAGGGCGACCCCAAGGTCGCCGAGATGGACGCGCGGGACGGCGACTACTCCTTCGAGGTCACTCGATATGGCGTCGAGATCACCGAGCGCGACCGCCGGCGGCCGTCGGTGTCGGTGCCCATCACGTCCTGGGTGATGCGGCGACAGCTCGAGATCCGGCGCGCCCACATCGACAACGATCAGGCCGCCCGGTAGCTACGCGTCTCGCGGCAGCAGCGCGGCGTGCAGCGCGCGCTGGGCGGGGCCGGCTTGGTCGACGGGCACCATCGCCCAGAAGGTCTCGCCGCCCGCACCCCACCGAAGGGCCTGGGGCAGCGCCGCGACCGCCCCTGCGGTCACCGCAGGCCGCGTGACCACCGCCCGACCCACCGCGCTCACCGTGGCCACCGGCCCCAGGTCGCGCACGCCATCGGCGCCCAAGGCCTGGGCGAGGTCGGGCACGTTGCGCCGGTCGAACAGCGCGTGCAGCGCGCCGCCGTCGGTGAACCACCGGCGCACCGCGCCCGCCATCCCCGGCAGCGCCGCGGGCCGGTCGAGCCGCACCAGCTGCAGCTGATCGTCGGCGGCGACCGCCACCACGCGGTCGGGGGCCGGGCCGGGCGGCAGGCGCGTGCCGCTGCCCGACGCCCGCGCCGTGGCGGCCGCCTGGAGCTGCACGCCCAACGACCGGGCGCGCTCGACCGCGTCGGCCAGCAGCACCTTCGAGCCCGCGCGAGCCAGGGCTGCGGCGGCGTCGAGGGGCAGCGTGTCGAGCTTTCGGGCCTCCCGAACGACGCGTGGATCGGCGGTCCAGACGCCATCGACGTCGGAGCAGATCTCGCAGTGGGCGGCCTGGAGGGCGGCGGCGAGCACCACGGCGGTGGTGTCGGAGCCCCCGCGGCCCAAGGTGGTGACCTCACCGGCGCGGCTCACCCCCTGAAAGCCCGCCACGATGGCCACCTGGCCCTGGTCGAGCGCCCGCTGCACCCGCCAGGGGCGCACCTCGACCACCTGGGCCGAGACGTGCGCCTCATCGGTGATGATGCCCGACTGACTGCCCGTGAACGACGCCGCGGGCACGCCGAGGTCGGAGATGGCCATGGCCAAGAGGGTCATGCTCACCCGCTCGCCCACGCTCACCAGCAGGTCGAGCTCGCGGCGGCCGGGGCGGGGGCTCACGCTGCGGGCCAGGGCGAGCAGCTCGTTGGTGGTGTTGCCCATGGCCGACACCACCACCACCACCCGATGGCCCCCGCGCGCCGTGGCCACCACCCGCCGGGCCACCGCGCGGATCCGCTCCACATCGGCCACCGACGAGCCGCCGTACTTGTGCACCACGATGGGCTGCGATGCTGGGTCCATGCCGGCTCCCGGGGCGCATTCGGCCGCTCCGTATCCACCACCTGCGGACTCCGCCCATGACCACGCCCCTTCAGCTCGCGATCCGCCACACCTGGGACGGACGACCCCTCGCCGGCGAGCGGCCCGCCACCCTCCACCTCTCCACCGACGCGCTCCACCTCTATATTGAACTTGATTCGCCATTCTTCCAT
>JBDQIL010000541.1:0-4193 GCA_040264415.1 Myxococcota bacterium | reverse complement strand
GGTGGGCCGCCGCCGGCCCGGCGTATGCCTGCGTGCGGCGCTACCAGCTCGGCCAATTCGACGAGGCCCGCGCCACCTTGGCCGAGCTCGCCGTCTCGAACTCCACCCACCTCGACCCCGAGCTGCGGCAGCAGGCCCGCATCTACATGGGGGAGCTGCTCTTCACCGAGGGCGACCAGCAGGGCGCGCAGGTCTTCTTCCGCAAGGTGCTGGCCGAAGACCCCACGCGCGTGCTCGATCCCTTTCGGCACCCGCCCGACGTGGTCGGGTACTTCAACTACGTGCGCGCGCTCATCGACGCAGAGCGTCGGCCCGTCGAAGCGCCCCCCCCGGTCGTCGCGACGCCGGTCGCCGAGCCCGCCCCGCGGTCCGCATGGGCGCCGCTCGGCGTCTACCACTTCCAGCAGGGCATGCCCGGGCGCGGCGCCGCCTGGCTCACGGCCCAGGCCGCCCTCACCGGCACCTCCTTCGTGACCTTCGTGCTGCTCGGGCTCGACCATGGGGCGCCCGCCGACAGCCCCGAGCTCGCCCGCCTGAAGCGCCTCAATGCGGCCAACCGGGTGGTCGCCTCTGCCGCCCTGTTGTCGTGGGGCCTCGCCGTCACCGACGCCCAACTGCATTGGCGGCGCACCCACCCCCGGCCCACGCGCGCGTCGATCCAGGTCGGAACTCGGAGCGGCGCCCCGATGGGCGCGACCGCCTCGGTCCGCTTCTGACCTGCGGCATCGCGGCGCCGCCGCCGATCCGATAGTCCCTCCGTCTGCGCGGGCGGCCCCCGTCGGCGCGACGTGGAGCCCGCATGGCCTATCTGCGCTGCCAGGACCCCATCCGCCACTCGACCGAGCTGCTGCCCATTCGAAAGGCGCTCGCCAGCATCGGCCGCGCAGCTGGCAACGACGTCCGGCTCGAAGACCCCTCCATCGCCGCCACGCACGCCAACCTGGTGCGCCGCGGCGACCGCTACACGGTCTCCATCTCGGGGCGCGGCAACGAGGTCTACGTCAACGGTCGGCTGGTACGGAAGGCCGACCTCGCCTACGGCGACAAGCTGCTCATTGGCCGCTTCGAGCTCACGCTGTGCGAGGGCGACCCGCCGGCACCCGGCGCTGGCGATGCGCCGCCACCGGTGGACGCCCTGGCCCAGCTGGTCGAGTTCTCCGCCACGCTCATGCGGGAAGAGAAGCCCGAGCGCCTGTTCAAGAAGCTGCTCGAGTCCGTGGTGCAGCTCACCCGGGCCGAGAAGGGCTTCGTCATCGTGCTCCGCGACGGCGAGCGGCAGCTCGCGGCGAGCCACAACGTGGGCGACGAGACCCTCGACATCAGCCGCGTCTCCGACACCATCATCGATCAGGTGCTGGCCCACCGGCGCGCGGTCATCGTCAGCGACGCCATGGCCGACCGCAAGTTCGGCCGCGCCCGCAGCGTGGTCGACCTCAAGCTCAGCTCGGTGATGTGCGTCCCGCTGCTGTACCGCAACGATCTGCTCGGCGTGCTGTACCTGGGCAACGACGCGGTCACCGGGCTGTTCACCGAGACCGACCTCGAGCTGCTTCAGGTCTGGGCGAGCCAGGCCAGCCTCGCGGTGCACGCCGCCCTGCTGCTCAACGAGCTCAAGAGCTCCAACCGAAACCTGCGTGAGCAGCTTCAGCGCCGCAGCCAGGGCGACATCATCGGCTCGAGCACGCCGATGAAGCAGATCTTCCGCATGATCCGCAAGGTGGCCCCCACCGACCTCTCGGTGCTGGTGCTGGGTGAGACCGGCACAGGCAAAGAGCTGGTGGCCCACGAGCTGCACCGACTCAGCGAGCGCGCCCGCAAGCCCTTCGTGTCGATCAACTGCGGCGCGATCCCCGAGAACCTCCTCGAGAGCGAGCTCTTCGGGCACAAGAAGGGCGCCTTCACCGGCGCGGTCGCCGACAAGATCGGGCGCTTCGAGGCGGCCAATGGCGGCACCCTCTTCCTCGACGAGATCGGCGAGATGCCCATGCCGCTGCAGGTCAAGCTGCTGCGGGTGCTCCAAGAGCGGGTCATCGAGCGGGTCGGCGAGCTGGCCCCCCGCCCGGTCGATCTGCGCGTGGTCAGCGCGACGAACAAAGACCTCGAGGTGGAGATTCGCGAGGGGCGGTTCCGCGAAGACCTCTACTACCGACTCAACGAGATCTCGATGCAGCTGCCGCCGCTGCGCGACCGCGGCGACGACATCCATGAGCTCGCCCGCTTCTTCTTGAGCAAGTACGCCGATCAGTACGGCTCGAAGGTGCGCGGCTTCACCAACGAGTGCGTGCGGGCCATGCTCGGCTACTACTGGCCGGGCAACGTTCGGCAGATGGAGAACCGGGTCAAGAAGGCCGTCATCATGAGCGACCGGGCGCTGCTTAACGCCGACGATCTGGGCATCGGCGCGGGCGACAAGCGCCACGTCAAGGACCTCGACGAGGCCACCGAGGACTTCAAGAAGCGCTACATCCGCGAGACCCTCGAGCTCAACAACTGGAACAAGGCGCAGACCGCCCGCGACCTGGGCGTCGATCCGCGGACCATCTTCCGGTACATCGAGAAGATGGAGGACTGACCGTGATCCTCTGCCTGCTGCTGGCCTGGGTGGGCGCCGCGGGCGCGGTCGACAACCGCGTGGTGGCGCCGCGTCGGGGCGGGCCTCAGGGCTTCCTCGACCTGGCGCAGGACCTCACCAGCGAGGACAAGGGCGACCGACAGCTCGCCGCGCGGGCGCTGCGGCGTCAGGTGCGCATCCACTTGCGCGACGCCGAGGGGCGCGAGGGCTCGCTCTCGCAGTTCGAGGCGCTCGCCGCGCTCCAAGACAACCACGCGAACGTGGCGCCGAGGTGCCTGAAGGTGCTCGACAAGCCCGACCTCGTGGGGCCCTGCGCCGACATCCTGGGGCTGCTCGAGACCCCGCAGGCCGCCGCCCCGCTCCGAGCGGCCCTGCAGACCGAGGCCCGCCGAGGCCCACGCCGCCGCATCGAGCGCGCGTTGGCGCGCATCTCGACCGCCAGCACAGAGGAACCATGAAGACCATCGGGCTCACCGGCGGCATCGCGTGCGGCAAGAGCACCGTGGCCGGGCTGCTGCGCGACCGAGGGGTGCCGGTCATCGACGCCGACCGGGTCGCGCGCGACGTGGTCGCCGCCGGCACGCCCGGCCTCGCCGCCGTGGTCGCGCGCTTCAGCGACGACGTGCTTCAGCCCGACGGCGCCCTCGACCGCAAGGCGCTCGGTCGGATCGTCATGGCTGACCCGGCGGCCCGCCGCGATCTCGAGGCGATCACGCATCCCCGCATCTTCGCCGGCATCCGATACGGGCTGGCTCGCCTCGAGGCCGACGGTCACCCCGCCGCGGTGGTCGAGGCCGCCCTCATGGTGGAGACCGGCAGCTATCGCCTCTACGACGCCCTGATCGTGGTGGCGGCCTCCCCGGGCGTGCAGCGCGCTCGGCTGATGGCCCGCGAAGAGATGGACGCCGCCACCGCCGAGCGGTGGATGTCCGCCCAGCTGCCGGTGGCCGACAAGGTGACGCACGCCACCGAGGCCATCTGGAACGACGGCGACCTCGCCGCGCTCGAGGCGGCGGTGGAGCAGGCCTGGGAGCGCCTGGCGCCCCAGCCCACGCCCGCTCAGGTGTAGATCACCAGGCTGTGCACCGGCACGTCGCCGAGCGCGGCGCGGCCGTCCAAGAAGCCAAGCTCGACCACGAAGCAGCAAGCGACCACGGTGCCGCCGAGCTTCTCGACGAGCTCGATGGTGGCCGCCGCGGTGCCGCCCGTCGCGAGGAGGTCATCGACGATGAGCACCTTGTCGCCCTTCTCGATGGCGTCGGTGTGCAGCTCGAGCGTGGCCGATCCGTACTCAAGATCGTAGGACACAGCGATCTTGTCGTAGGGCAGCTTGCCGGGCTTGCGGGCTGGGGCGAAGCCAGCCGACAGCTCCATGGCCAGCGGCGCGCCGAACAAGAAGCCGCGGCTCTCCATGCCCACGACCACGTCGATGTGTTCGCCGGCGTACTGCTGAGCGAAGGCGTCGACCGTCGAGCGGAAGAGCTTCGGATCTGCGAGCAGGGTGGTGATGTCCTTGAACATGATGCCGGGCTTGGGGAAGTCCGGCACATCGCGGATGTTGGCGCGCAAGCGCTGCTCGAGGGTCGTCATGGGGCCTCCGGGGCGAAGACGCCCCCTATCC
>JBDQIL010000540.1:0-4204 GCA_040264415.1 Myxococcota bacterium | reverse complement strand
GGTTGTAGGAGATGACCTCGCCCACGAAGGGCTGGTCGTCGGTGAGCGAGACCCGCAGATCGTGGGCGGTCTTCTGGGCGGCCGAGCGGGGGGCCACCGTGACCCGAGCGGGCTCGACCCGCAGCGTGTCGCCCCGCACGCGCTGGGTGATGGGGCCCAGCTGGTGGATGCCTTCGGACAGGGCGGTCACGGTGTAGGTGTAGCGGACGATGCGGGTGGTCTGGAAGTTGACTGACACCACGCTCTGGCCCTGCCCCTGGAAGGCGACCGCGAGGCCGGGGCCGTGGGGTACGGCGGGCAGGCCGTCGGGGTCGCCGTCGGTGAGCTGCACCTCGAGCTCGACGGTCTGGCCCACGGTGAGCTCACTCACCGGCAGGCTGGCGGCGAGGTCGGCGGCGAGGGCTGGCGCCACGGCCAGCAGCAACATGAGCAGGGCGGCGATCACCAGTCCTTCTCCCCGGCCTTGCGGTTCTGGGTGCGCACGCGGGGCGTACCCTCCTCGACCGTGTCGAGCAGCCGCTCGGCCTCGCCCGGATCCACCGCGCCCGGTCGAGTGGGGCCGTCGGCGCCCGGATCTCCCGGCTGCGGCTCGCCGTCTGAGGCCTCGCCGTCTGCGGGGTCGGTCGGGTCGCCGAAGAGGGGCTCGGTGGGTCCGGTGTCGCCGGCCTCGTCGGGATCTTGCGGCTCGCCGTCGTTGTTGGTTCCGTCGGACGGCGGGGGCGGCTCACCCGGCTGCTGCTCGCCGTCTTGTGGTTGCTGCTCGCCGTCTTGTGGTTGCTGCTCGCCGTCTTGTGGTTGCTGCTCGCCATCTTGTGGCTGCTGCTCGCCGTCTTGTGGCTGCTGCTCGCCGTCTTGTGGCTGCTGCTCGCCGTCTTGTGGCTGCTGCTCGCCGTCTTGTGGCTGCTGCTCGCCGTCTTGTGGTTGCTGCTCGGGGGGATCCTGCTGCAGGCGGCGCGCGATCTCCTGCTCGACGGCGGCCTTGTTGGCGGCGGCGGACTCGTTCTCCGGATCGGACTGGAGCACGCGGTCCCAGGCGTCGACCGCCTGGGTGAGCCGCCCGGCGCGGTAGGCGGCCAGCCCGGCGTTGGTGCGGGCCCGGGCCGCCCGCTCGGGTGAGGCGGCCCGCTCGGCGACCCCGTCGAGCACCTCGAAGGCGCGGTTGAAGTCGCCGCTCCCGTAGAGGGCGCCGCCCAGCCGCTCGGCCAGGTCGAGGTCGTCGGGGCGCTCGGCCTGCTGCCGGGCCAGGTCGGCCACCGGATCGCCTGGCGCTTGGGCGGCGGCGGGACGCCCGGCCGCCAGCGCGATCAGCAGGGCGGCGCTCGCGCCCCCGACCCCCGAGAGGCGCAGGGGACCGGGGCGCACGAAGGCGCCGGCCACGAGCAGCAGGAAGGCGCCAGCGAGGGGCCACTGGTAGTGCTCGTTCCAGATCTTGTCGCGCCGGACGCCCTGCTCGGCGCCCGTCAGGCGGGCCCGGATCTCGCCCTCGTAGATGGCCTGCACGTCGCGCATGCCGGCCCCCGCGCGCACATAGGCGCCGCTGCCGATGCGCGCGATGTCGCGCAGCAGAGACTCGTCGAGGCGGCTGAGCACGACCTCCCCCGACCGGTCCTTCTGAAACCCGCCGCCTTCGAGCGGGATGGGCGCGCCGTCGGTGGTGCCGATGCCCATGGTGTAGAGGCGCACGCCGGCGTCGGCGGCGGCCTGGGCGGCCTCTCGGGCGCGCTCGGAGTGGTCTTCGCCGTCCGAGAGGATGATCATGGCGCGATCGGACTCGGTCTGGTCGCCCATGAGCTGCACGCCCAGCTCGATGCCGCCGGCCAGATCCGAGCCCTGGGCCAGCAGGCGGGCGGTCTCGGAGCGCCGCACGTTGGTGCGAAGCACGTCGTAGTCGAGGGTGAGGGGGACGTCGGGGTGCGCGCCGCCCGCGAAGATGACCATGCCCACGCGGTCGCCGGCCAGGATGTCGGCGAGGTCGAGCACCTCGCGGCGCGCTTGCTCCATGCGAGACGGCGAGACGTCTTGGGCGTCCATCGACCGGCTGGCGTCGAGGACCACCATCACGTCGAGTCCCTCGCGGCGGATCTCCTGCCACCGATAGCCCCACCGGGGCTGCGCCTGCGCCATGAGGAGCAGCGCCAGCGCGGCCACCCAGAGGGCCGCGCGGGCCCGGTGGACCCGCTGGGCCCCCGCCGAGGTGCGGGCTGGCACGAGGCTGCCCAGGCGAGCCAGCGCGTCGCGGCGGCTGCGGAGGCTGGCCACCAGCAGCAGCGCCACCACCGGCACCAGCCACAGCAGGTGAAGCAGCTCGGGGCGGCCCAGCGTCATGGCAGCCTCCGAAAGAGGGTCTCGCCCAGCAGCAACTGGGCCAGCAGCGCGGCGAGGCCAGCCCAGAGCCACGGCGCGTAGCGCTCCTCGATCTCGACGAACTCTTTGACCTCGGCGGTAGTCTTTTCGAGCTGGTCGATGGTCTCGTAGACCTTGGACAGGGCCTGGGTGTCGTCGGCCCGGAAGTACTGGGCCCCTGTGGTCTGCGCGATGGCCTGCAGCGTGCGCTCGTCGAGCTCGTTGCGGGAGGTGTTGAGCAGGCCGAAGAGCCCGCTGCCGCCCCCACCGCCGCCGCCGCCGATCCCGATGGTGTAGACCTTGATCCCCAGCGCGGCCATGGCCTCGGCCGCGACCATGGGCTCGACCTGCCCGGCGTTGGACTGCCCGTCGGTGAGCAGGATGACGATCCGCTCGGGGGCCTCGAGGTCTTTGAGGCGCTGCCCGGCGATGGCGATGGCGTCGCCCACGGCGGTGGCCCGCTTGCCGGCCAGCCCGATGTCGACCTGAGAGAGCAGCGCGACCATGGCCCGCCCGTCGGTGGTCAGGGGAACCTGGGTGAAGGCCTCCTCGCCGAAGACCACCAGCCCGATGCGGTCGTCGGGGCGACCCTGCACGAAGGCGCCGATGACCTGCTTGGCGGCCTGCAGGCGGCTGGCCCGGCGGCGACCCAGCTCGTAGTCGCGAGCCTCCATCGAGCCGGAGGTGTCGAGCACCAACATGATGTCGATGCCGTCGCGCTGGATGACCCGCTCCCGGTTGACCTCTTGGGGGCGGGCCAGGGCGACGACGAGCAGGGCCAGGCCCAGGCTGCCGAGGGCCTTGGGGGTGAAGGCGAGGGTGGCCCGCAGGGTGCGGCGGGTGCGCAGCGCGCGCAGCGACGCCACGGCGGCCCGGGGCTGCCGGGCCAACCACGGGGCGGCGATCGCCACCGGCAGCGCGAGGAACCACCAGGGTGTGCCCCACTCAAGCATCGGCGGCCTCTGCGGGCGCGGCCGCGCGGGGGCGCGTGGCGTCCACCACCGCCCGCAGATCGGCGTCGAGGGCGTCGAAGAAGGCGTCGCCGCCGCCCTCGCGGGCGAACTTGAGGCGGTCGGTGGCGGTGAGCACGTCGCGGGCCCGACCCCGCTGGGTGTCGGTGAGCAGCCCGTGGTGGCGCAGGTAGGCGAGGATCTCTCGCGTGGTGCGGGCCGGCGCCGGGAAGGCGAGCACCGCCTCGAGGTAGTCGCGGAACAGCGACGAGAGCGTGACGGCCAGGGCGTGGTCGGTCAGATCGCCTGCGCGGTGGGCATCTCGGGCCCGCTGCCAGGCTGTCAGGGTGGCCTCGTCGGGGGGCGGCGGCGGCGGCGCCACGGTGGGGCTGCGCCGACGCCAAGCCCACAGGCCGAGGCCGGCGGCGGCCAGCGCAGCGGCGGCACCCCCCGCGACCCAGGCCCACGGCACAGGCTCGGGCGGGGGCGGCGCGACGAAGTCGGACACCGCGCTCGACGGGCCCTCGACGCCGATGTCCACGAAGATGGGGCCGGGGTCGAGGGGCAGCGTCTCGCCGGCGGGTCCGGTGGCCACCACCTCGGGTATATCGATAATATAGCTGCCGTCGGCTCCGCTGAGAGCGAAGGTCAGGTCGCGCGCCTCGCGGTCTCCGAGGCGGCGGCTGCGCGGCTCGCCTTGGGGCTCGACGGTGAGCCCCTCGACCGCGACCGCCGGCAGGTCGAGGCTCCAGCCGTCGGCGAGGGCCACCTGCACGGTGAGCGTGACGGGCTCGCCTGCGGCCACCTGCTTGTCTTGGACCGCCGCGGTGAGCGCCGCTGGGCCAGGCGGCGGTGACGGCGTGGCGTCGCCGCCACAGGCGGCGAGCAGCACGGCGGGGGGGCCAAGGAGG
>JBDQIL010000539.1:0-4207 GCA_040264415.1 Myxococcota bacterium | reverse complement strand
GGCCCTCGACCAGCCCACCGACCTGCTCGACGGCCTGCAGACCTACGCGGGCGCCGGCGACCCCAGCGTCAAGCGCGGCATGGCCATCCACCTCTACGCCGCCAACCGTGACATGCAGCGGGCGTTCGCAAACATCGACGGCGACCTGCTCTTCGCGCCGCGCCAGGGTCGGCTGCGGGTGCAGACCGAGCTGGGCTGGCTCACCGCTGGGCCTGGCGAGCTGCTGCTGCTGCCGCGCGGCCTCCGGTTTCGGGTGGAGCTGCCCGACGGCGCGGCCACCGGCTTCGCCGCCGAGCTGTACGAGGGACACTTCGAGCTGCCGCAGCGCGGCCCCCTCGGCGCCAACGGCCTGGCCGACGAGCGCCACTTCCACGCGCCCGTGGCCGCCTATGAGGACGACCCCACCGACACGCAAATCGTCGTGAAGCAAGGGGGGCGCTTCTGGCAGACCACTGCCCCCCACAGCCCCTTCGACGTGGTGGCCTGGCACGGCACCTACGCGCCCTTCGTGTACCGCCTCGAGGACTTCCAGAGCATGGGCAGCGTGGCCTTCGACCACCCCGACCCCAGCGTGCTCACGGTGCTCACCTGCCCGATGGACACCCACGGCCGCAACGCCATCGACGTCGCGGTGTTCCGCGGCCGTTGGGACCCCACCGAGCACACCTTCCGCCCCCCGTACTTCCACCGCAACAGCGCCATCGAGTTCAACATGGTGCTCGACAGCTCTGCAGACACGGGCCCCTTCCGGCCCGGCGCGTTCATCTACACGCCCTACCTCACCCCCCACGGCGTCTCGGCGCGGGGCCAGGGTGCCGAGCTCGATCGGTCCGCCGACCACCCCCACCGCATCCCCGACGACAGCCTCTAGCTGCAGTTCGAGAGCACCTACCTGCTCAAGGTGCTGCCGCGGTGGCTCACCCCCGAGGCCCACGACCCCACGACCCTGAGCGCCTTCGAGGGCTACCGGGTCTCGAGCCTGGCCCAGGCGTCCGCGGCTCCAGAGGCGGCGAGCTGATGCCCTCCAAGGTGGTCGAGACCGTCGCCCGCGCCCTCGACGGGCTGCGAGACGGCATGACCGTAGCGGTCAGCGGCTTCGGCCTCTCCGGCAACCCCGAGGCGCTCATCCGTGGCGTGCTCGCGACCGGCGCCCGCGACCTCACCCTGGTGTCGAACAACGCCGGCGCGATGGGCTTGCACCTGGCCACCTGGCTTCACGCCGGCGTGGTCTCGCGCTTCATCGGCACCTACGTGGGCGGAAACGCCGCGCTCCAGCAGGCCATCGACGGCGGTGACGTCACCGTGAGTCTGGTCCCACAGGGCACCTTCGTCGAGCGTCTGCGCGCCGCGGGGGCCGGGATCGGCGCGTTCTATACGCCCACGGGCGTGGGCACCGTGGTCGCCCGAGGCAAGGAGGTCCGCGACCTCGGCGGGCGCCCCCACCTGCTCGAGCACGCCCTGCCGGTCGACTTCGCGCTCATCCGGGCGCGCACCGCCGACCCCTTCGGCAACCTGCGCTTCCACGGCACGTCGCGCAACTTCGCCCCGGCCATGGCCAGGGCCGCCCGGGTGGCGGTGGTCGAGGCCGAGCAGGTGGTGGCGCTGGGCGGCCTCGACCCCAACGACGTGCACGTGCCCGGCGCCTTCGTGCAGCGGGTGGTCCACGTGCCACACCACGACGATCCGGTCGAGCGACGCACCGTTCGGGGGCCCGCATGAGCTGGACCAAGGCCGAGATGGCGCAGCGCGCCCTGGCCGAGATCGAGCCGGGGATGGTGGTGAACCTGGGCATCGGCCTGCCCACCCTGGTGGCCGACCAGCTCGACCCCCAGGCCGACGTCTGGCTGCAGTCGGAGAACGGTCTGCTGGGCATGGGCCCCTACCCGACCCCCGAGACCCTCGACCCCCAGCTCATCAACGCCGGCAAAGAGACGGTGACCATCCGGCCGGGCGGCTCGCTCTTCGACTCGACCACCAGCTTCGCCATGATCCGAGGTGGACACGTCGATCTCGCCCTGCTGGGCGCCCTGCAGGTGGGGGCCAACGGCGACCTCGCCAACTGGGACGTGCCCGGCGGCCGCACCATGGGCATCGGCGGCGCCATGGACCTGGCCGCCGGCGCCCGGCGCGTGGTGGTGCTCACCCGCCACACCACCAAGGAAGGCGCCCCGAAGCTGGGCCGGGCCTGCACCTACCCGCTCACCGCCCAGGGCGTGGTGGCGCGGGTCATCACCGACCTCGCCGTGCTCGACGTGCTGGGCGACCACTTCGGCCTCGTCGCGCTGGCTCCCGGCGTGACCCGGGCCAGGCTGGCGGCCCACACCGACGCGCCCGTGGTCTGAGCGGGGCCGTCAGTAGGGCTCGACCGCGCCAATCGACGGCGGAGACGGCCGCGGGTTGGTCCAGTGGTCGGTGGACGACGCGCCGCTGGTGGAGCCCGCGCCGTCGGCCGAGCCCCCCGCTGCGGGCGCCGGGGGCGTCCCGCTGTCGAGGGACGGGTCGGTGGTCACCCGGTTGCTGCCGCCGGTCGCCGACCCGTAGAAGTTGGCCGAGGAGTTCGCCCAATACAGGTTGGTGTCGTTGGTCATGCTGCCGCTGCCGTTCCAGTAGAACCCGCGGCTGTTGTCGGTGATGATGTTGTTTCGGATGGTGAAGAGGGTGGAGCCGCCGCCGCGCCCCGCCGCGTAGATGCCGTAGCTGCTCCCTTCGATGGTGTTGCCCACCAGGGTCACCCGCTGGTCCGGCGACCGGGTGCTCGACCGCGTGACGGCGGTGCGAATGCCCCAGGTGCCGTCGTGAATCCACGAGTCGCGCACCACGAGGTTCACCCGGTCGGTGACGTTGTAGCCGTAGTCGTAGAGGTAGATCCCGGCGGTGGCCGCGCCACCCTCCACCTGGCAGCGCTCGATGGTGACGTGGGGCGTGCCCGAGTCGTCGCGCTCGATGTGCACGCCGTGCTGGTTGCTCACGTCGATGATGCAGTCGGAGAAGGTGGTGGTGTGCTCGGCCGCGGCCCGATCCTGCACCTCCACCCCCCCGGTGATGCGCAGGCCCTGCAGGTCGAGCGTCGAGCCGTCCCGGGTGGTCGCCACGGTCACGCTGCCGTTGATCGTGGTGTCTTGGGCCGACACGCCGATGATCTCGAGGTTGCCGTAGAGCGTCGGGCTCTCGGTGTAGGTGCGCGCCGAGAGGCAGATGGTCTGCACCGTCGCCGAGCCGCCCAGGGCCGAGGCGGCCGCCCCGATCGAGGCATACGACCCGGGCACCGTGGCCCCGCTGCACGAGAAGGTGGGGGTGTCCACCCCGTCGCAGGCCTGGTCGATGCCGTCTCCGTAGACCTCGGTGGCGGCCGGGTTGATGTCGGCGTCGCCGTCGTCGCAGTCGGTGTCGTCGTCGGTGTAGGTGGTGGTCGCGCCCGAGGGGTCTTCGCATGCAGACACGGAGGAGCCGGCCGCGTCGCCGTAGCCGTCCTCGTCGGCGTCGGGGTATCAGGTCGTGGCCGAGCTGAGATCGACGCTCGCGTCGTCGTCGTCGATGTCGCCGTCGCAGTCCTCGTCGGTGTCGTCGTCGTCACAGACCTCGGTGGCGCCCGGCGAGATGGCCGCGGCGCGGTCGTCGCAGTCGGTGGCGTCGGCCACATAGGTGGTGCCGGCGGTGCTGGGGTCGTCGCACTGCGACACGGCGGTGGCCGCGGCGTCGCCGTAGCCGTCGCCGTCGGCGTCCACCGTCCAGTCGATGAGCGAGGCCGTGCCTACACCCGTGTCTGCATCATCGGCGGCGCCCGAGCAGTCCTCGTCGGTGTTGGCCGCGTCGCACACCTCGGCGGCGCCCGGGTTGACGCCCGAGGCGGCGTCGTCGCAGTCGTCGGCGGTGGCCGAGTAGGCCGCGCCGCTGGAGGACGGGTCGTCGCAGGCGAGCAGCCCAGGGTCGCCCAAAGCGCCGTAGCCGTCGGCGTCGGCGTCGGCGTACCAGGTGGACTGGCCCGCAGCGTCCACCCCCGTGTCTGCATCATCGGCGGCGCCCGAGCAGTCCTCGTCGGTGTCGCTGGCGTCACAGACCTCGGTGGCGCCCGGGTTCACGGCCACCGCCGCGTCGTCGCAGTCGGTGGCGTCGGCCACGGTGCCCGAGGGCGCGATGCAGGCCTCGGTGACCGACAGGGGGTCACCGTAGCCATCGGCGTCGGTGTCGGCGTACCAGGAGGTCTCGG
>JBDQIL010000538.1:0-4211 GCA_040264415.1 Myxococcota bacterium | reverse complement strand
CGACGCGCGCAACTGGGGCCCCGATCTGGTGGCGCGCGACGACGGATCGGTGGTGATGGTCTTCGACCAGGCCCAGGCCGACTTCTCGAGCCGGGGGTGGCTGACCACCTGGCGGGGCGGGGTGTGGTCACGGCCGACCCCGCTCACGCCCGACGATCCCCAAGGCGAGATCGGATCGGGGCACGTCGCCCAGGGCCCGGGCGACCAGCTCGCCTACGTATGGATCGGCAAGAAGATGGACCCGGCCCACCGCTTCGTCGCCCGCTGGCGCTGGTTCGACGGCGAGCGGTGGTCGGCGCCGCGGTCGTTCAGCGACGGGTCCGCCGACGCCTGGCACGCCAACGTCGAGCGGCGCCCAGACGGCACGGTGCTCGCCGGCTGGGACGTGGGAACGGGCGGCCTCGAGACCACGCTGTTCGTGTCGGAGGGACGCGACGGCGCCTTCTCCGAGCCCGAGTCGCTGTCCGCTCCGCCCGGGCGGCCCGGCGAGCGCCCCCACTTCGCATTTGGCGCCGACGGGGTCGACCACGTCACGTGGTTCCACAAGGAGCGCGGCCGGCCCGTGCACGTCTATGTGCGATCCGGTCGACCCGGCGCGTGGTCCGACCGGATCGACGTCCCCACCGACGGCTATGGCGGCTTCCACTTCGACCCCGACCTCGCCATCGACGGGGACGGCAACCGCGTGCTGGTGTGGGGCTGGGACGCCGGCGACGACGCCGAGCTCGTCTACAGCATCGACCGCGGGCAGGGCTTCTCTCGGCCGGCGAAGGTGGCGGACCTCGACTGGGGCAAGCCGGGCCTGCCCAGCATCACCGTCGCCCCCGACGGGCGCTTCCACGTGGTCTGGAACCAGGGCGTGCGCGGCGAA
The DNA here is from genome assembly GCA_040264415.1 of Myxococcota bacterium. Classification (GTDB taxonomy): domain Bacteria; phylum Myxococcota_A; class UBA796; order UBA796; family UBA2385; genus M30B51. Next base: position 3,340 of record JBDQIL010000538.1, on the reverse strand, counting down.
AACCACGTCTATGCGGCTACGCTCGCGCTCTGACGGCGGCGGGTCTCGGGGGGATGGAGGGGGTCGCGCATGAGGGATGCGTGGAGGCCGGCCTCAGACCCCGCCTCCGAAGAGATCCCACAGCCGCATGACCCCGCGCGCGATCAGGTCGGCGTAGTCGTTGTAGAAGCCGCGCGCGAAGAGGGTGGTCTGGATGATGAAGCTGACCACTGAGAAGTACAGGAAGAAGGTCGACACCGACCGCAGCCTGGACAGGGCCGCCGCGTCGTCGGGGGAGTACTCCCCGGCTTCGATGTGGGCCATCTCGGCGTCGGAGGCCAGGTAGGCGAACAGCGTGAGGGCGGCGCCCGGCACGCCGGTCCAGCAGAAGATGCCCAACGCGTCGAGGGGGATGGCGAACAGCAGCACCGCCCGAAGGCGCCGCAGCGTCGAGGCGGCCTCGCGGGGCGGCGGCGGCGGCTCGCCGGCGAACAGGGCGTCCACCCGGGGAAAGTCGCTGGCGCCTTCCGACCCCGGGGCGGCCGGCGAGGCCGGGTCGGTGGGTGGGACCCGCTCAGACGCCGGGCCCGGATCCGCTGCCGGGTCCGGATCCGCCGGGGGCATCGTTCCGTGCGGCGGCCGCACCAGCTCACCGGTGGGTGCCTCGGTGAGTGGATCGTCGTCGGGTTCGCTCTGCGGGTCCGCGCGGGGCGGCAGGCTGCGCGGCTCCGGCAGGTCGTGGGGGCCGGTGGTCAGGGCTCCCTCCGCAGGAGCAGCAGGCGCAGCGTGCGGGTGTAGTGGCGCATGGCGTCGTCGTTGAACTGCAGCCCGCCGCCGCCGGCGCGCAGCTCGATGACCCCCTCCTCACGGAAGGCCCGCACGGCGTTCTGCAGGTTGACCAACGACAGCGCCTCGTGGCGTTCGATCTCGTCGATGGCCAGGCGCACCCGGCCCCACTCTTGGATGCGAGCGGGGAGCTCTTTGGCGGGGATGTCGCGCGAGCGCAGGGCCTGCGCGGCCTGCAAGACGAGCAGGTAGGACTCGAGCAGGTTGCGCGTGAGGCCGGCCAGCTCGCCGCTCAGCCGCCGGGGGCCGGGCTGCAGGGCGCCGTCGTCGTCTCGGAGCAGCGCGCCGTAGGCCACCAGATCGTCGAGCGCCCGGTCGCCCAGGTCGTCGAGCGGGACCTCGGGGTCGAGGGTGACCTCGTAGCGCAGCAGGAACACCTGCAGGCGGAACAGGCGCCGCAGCCGGCCGCGGTCGAGCGGCTCCTTGGCGCGCTCCAGGCCCCGCACCGCCGCCGCCATGAGGCTCGCGGGGGTGACAAAGTGCAGCAGGGCGTTCTTGTAGTGCTCGAGGGTCAGGCGCTGCTCGAAGGCCACCTGCAGGATGTCGCCCTCTTCGTCGGCGAGTCGACTGACCAGCTTGGTGCGCTCGAAGCGCTCCATGGCCTGATCGACCGCCCAGCTCACGTGTCGCAGCGACCGCGACACCACGGCCCCGCTCCGCTCGAGGAGCTCGAGCAGCCGCCCCACCCGCCCATGAAGCTCGCTGACGCGCACCCCGCGGCCGCTCTGGGCGAGCAGCGCCATGGCGACCACCGACGTGGGGAGGGTCACCGTGCTCGCGGCGATGCGGAAGCTGATGCGCTCGCCGGCCCGCTGCAGGATCTCCTTGCGGTGCTCGCGGTCTTGCTCTCTCCACGGCCCGTCGGCCTGGTCGAGGATCTCGCGGGCGAGGATGGGCTCGCCGACCCGCAGGTAGACCCGCCCGAAGCGGCGCCCGAGCACCTTCGTGGCGCGCACCACCTGGCCCAGGTCCTCGCGCTCCTTGGGCGCGCCGGTGAGCTCGCGGTGGTAGGCCGACTCCTCGGCGACCTGCTCGTAGCTGATGCTGATGGGCAGGAACGTCACGTCGCGGTCGGGGCGCGAGGAGGCCGCCGCGTCGAGCACCATGCCCAGCACCCCCAGCTTGGGGGGGAGCATCTTGCCGGTGCGCGACCGCCCGCCCTCGAGGAAGAACTCCACCGGGAACCCGTCACGGATGAGCTGCCGCAGGTAGCGCTCGAAGACCACCGGGAAGACCCGGTCTCCGGCGAAGGACCGCTTGATGAAGAAGGCGCCCATCCGGCGGAGGAGCACCCCAAGCGGGAAGAAGCCGAGGTTGTCTCCCGCGACGATGTGGGGTGGCGCCACGTCGTTCTGGTAGAAGACGCAGCTGATGAGCAGGTAGTCGAGGTGCGAGCGGTGGTTGGGCACCAGGATGGGCGTGCCGGCGCGCAGGGCGGCGCGCACGCGCTCGAGGTCCTCGTCGCGGATGTCGATGCCGTCGTAGATGCGGCTGAAGAGCACCCGACCGGCCAGATCGCCGAACTGCATGAAGCCGGCGCTCATCCGGGCGGCGATGCGGTCGAAGGTGCGAGCCACGTCTCTCTGAAGCGCCGCCTTCGACCGCCCCGTGGCCGCGGCCTCCTGCTCCACCAGGGTGCGCAGCTCGGGCGAGCGCAGCACCATGCCCCGCAGCTGGCGGTGCGGGCGGATGCGGGGCCCGCGTACCACCTGACTCTCGCGGTACAGGTAGCGACGCAGCAGGATGCGCGCGGTGCGGGCCTGCCGCTCGGGCGACGCCTCGGGGTCGAGGCGCCGCCGAAGCTCGGTGAGGTCGAGCGCCTCGCCGGCCTGAACGATACCGAGCCCCGATCGGGTGAGCACCGACCACAGCTTGCCGATGGGGCCGGGCTCGTCTTGGTTTCCGAGCAAGAACCGGGCGACCTCGCCGCGCGTGGCCTCGGGCTCGCGGCGCCAGATGACCACGACCGGCACCACCTGCACGGGGCGCTCGGACCGCTCCTGGGCCTGAAGCAGGGCCGCGACGGGATCGGGGGTCTCGCCCACGAGCGCGTCTCGGATGGGGCGTCGGCGGGTGAGCCAGATGCACGCCGTGCGGCCGCGGGCCACGGCCTGGGCCAGCCAGCCGGACACGACCGGGTCGGGGGCGGCGCCATGGCGCAGGCGGTCGCGCGCGGTCTCGAAGACCTCGGTGAGGGCGGCGCCGAGCGGCCGGAACCAGGTGGAGCGCATCCCCGGCGTGACCACCGCGAGGGGCAGCTTGCGGCGGTTCAGGGTGCGATTGAGCGCGAGCCAGTCGAGCAGCGACCAGGTGTGCATCGCGTAGACCAGCGGGCCCTTCGCGTTGGCTCTTCGGATGTTCTCGGCGGAGTGGTCTTCGAGGCGCAGGCGCCCGAGCACCACGCCCACCAGGCTGAGGCGCACCAGCAGGCCGAAGCGCCGCAGCATCGCGGACGGCGGAGAGCGGCGGCGGCTCGAGTCGGCGGAGAGGTCGCTCGCGCGGGGGGCGGCGGCGG
>JBDQIL010000537.1:0-4214 GCA_040264415.1 Myxococcota bacterium | reverse complement strand
TCTCTCCACCGGCGGCACCTGGTACGCGGACGGCGACAGCGACGGCTACGGCGCCGGGGCGGTGCAGGCGTGCACGCTGCCGTCGGGCACCGTGGGCGTCGCCTCCGACTGCGACGACGACCCGGCGGCGGTCAACCCCGGCGCCACCGAGGTGTGCAACCGCATCGACGACGACTGCGACGGCGCCATCGACGACGCCGACAGCAGCCTGGATGCGTCCACGGCGTCGGCCTGGTACACCGACGGCGACGGCGACGGGTACGGGGCCGGCGGCGCCACGGTGGCCTGCACGCAGCCCGCGGGCACGGTGGCGTCGAGCACCGACTGCGACGACGGCGACGCGGCCATCTCGCCCGCCGCGAGCGAGGTGTGTGACGACGCCGACAACGACTGCGACGGCGCCATCGATGACGCCGACAGCAGCCTGGATTCGTCTACGGCGTCGAGCTGGTACGCCGACGCCGACAGCGACGGCTATGGCGCGGGCAGCGCCACCGTGGCCTGCGACGCGCCGACCGGCGCGGTGGCCTCGTCGAGCGACTGCGATGACGGGCTCGCGGCGGTCAACCCGGGCGCCACCGAGGTGTGCAACAGCATCGACGACGACTGCGATGGCGACATCGACGACAGCGACGCCTCGCTCGACGCCTCCAGCGCGTCGAGCTGGTACGCCGACAGCGACGGCGATGGCTACGGCGCCGGCAGCGCGACCCTGGCGTGCAGCGCGCCGTCGGGCGCGGTGGCCTCGTCGAGCGACTGCGACGACGGCGACGGGCTGGTGAACCCCGGCGCCGCCGAGCGGTGCAACGCCACCGACGACGACTGCGACAGCGACGTCGATGAGGGCGTGCGCGGCAGCGCGGCGGCCTGCCCGGCCGAGAGCTGCCTCGAGATCCTGGGCGACGGCGTCTACACGTCGAGCGGCTCGTACTACGTAGACTTCGACGGCGCGGCCACCGCGACCCTGTGCGACATGGTCTCGGATGGCGGCGGCTGGACCCTGGTCTTCGACGACGACTTCGAGTCCACGCCCGACAGCGGCTGGTCGACGTCGGCCACCTACGCGTGCGGCTCGTGGAGCACCCTGCTGGGCGGCTACTGCAACACCGCGGGCACCGAGATCGACATCGACATCGACATCCACGGCGTCACGCACACCGAGGGCTGGGTCGAGCTCGAGTACATGGCGCTCGACTCGTGGGACGGCGAGACGATGTATGTCGAGGCCGACGGCACCTCGTTGCTCAACCAGAGTCAGAACAACCACTCGACCAGCTACAGCGAGGTCTGCGGCTGGAACCGCGGCACCTACGGCTCGTACGACTCGACCTGGCCGGTCGATGAGATCCTCGCGCACAGCGCGAACACGCTCACGCTGGCCGCCGGCTCCACCCTCGACCAGGGCTCGTGCGACGAGAGCTTCGGCCTGGATGACGTCTACCTCTGGGTTCGCTGATCGCCCTGGCGCTCAGGCCCCCCGCTCGTCAGCCCCACAGTCCCCGCAGCGCGCCCGCCGGGTCGCGGGTGCGCTGCGGGTGCCAGTCGTCGGGGAAGAGCGACTGGTAGTCGCGCAGCAGGAAGCGCCGCCCCACGAGCACCACCGCGCCCTTGTCGGTGGGGGTGCGGATGACGCGGCCGGCGGCCTGCACCACGCGGCTCATGCCGGGCACCAGCCAGGCGTAGCGGAAGCCCTCGTCGTAGCGCTCCTGAAACCACTCCTGCATCAGGCGTCGCTCGAGGTTGGCCATCGGCAGGGCCGGGCCCACGACCACCGCGGCCAGCAGGCTGGCGCCGGGTAGGTCGACGCCCTCGGCGAAGATGCCACCCAACACGGCCAACAGCGCGTGCCCCTCCCCCCGACCCATGGTGTCGAGCAGGGTGGAGCGGGCGTCTTCGGGCATGGCGCGGTGCTGCACCAGCACCGGCCGGTCGCCCAGGTCGAGCAGGGGCTGCAGCAGCTCGAGGAACTGGAAGGAGGGGAAGTACACGGCCACGTTGCCGGGCACGGCGCGCACGGCCTCGCCCACGAGTCGGGCGGTCTCTTCCCGGTCGCGGTCGCGCCGCCGGTACTCGGTGGAGACCTCGGGCAGCAGCACCACCCGCCGGTGCTCCGGCGGGAAGGGCGAGGGGTGGTCGATGCGCGTGGTGCGGTCGGGGTCGAGGCCGAACATGGCCTGGTAGAAGTCGGGCGGCTGCAGGGTGGCCGACATGCAGATGGCGCCGGCGAGCCCGGCGAAGACCGGCCCCAACAGCTTGGCGGGGTCGCGGCAGAGCAGCTTGAGCCCGGCGTCGGGGTGGGCGGCGGTGTCGATGCGGCGGGGGGCGCCGAGCAGGGCCACCTGCCGGCTGTCAGAGCGGGGCGCTCGCCGCTTGCGGCCCCAGCCGCCGCGGGCGCGCCCCCGCTGCCAGATCACGACCGTCTCGGCCCCGGCGCGCTCGAGCGCCGACTTGAGGCGGCCCACGGCGCGGGCGGCGTCCATCCAGGGGTCGGGCTCGCCGGGCGGAGCGACCGGGTGATCGAGTCGAAGCAGGGCGTAGTCGAGGGCGAGCGCCTCGAAGCGGTCGGCCAGCGCCCGCATCGAGCGCACGTCGAGGCCCTCGCGGATCGCGTAGGCGGCCTCGCCGTCGCGGGCGTCGTCGGGGACCAGCGCGAGGCCAGCGCGCACCTGCTCGGCGAGGTCTTCGAGGACCTCTCGGCAGGCCCGGTACCGGTGCGCGATGGGCGAGTCGGCCAGGGCATCGACCCCCGCCTCGAGGTCGGCGAGGCGCAGCTCGGGCGAGCCGTAGCCGATGGCGCGGTCGGGGAGGTTGTGGGCCTCGTCCACCACCACGATCCAGTCGGACAGGTCGTCGTGCAGCGCCGACAGACGCACGCCGGGGTCGAAGACGTAGTTGAGGTCGCCGATGACCAGGTCGGCCTCGGCGACCAGGTCCATGTTGAGCGCGAAGGGGCAGGCGCGGGCCGCCGCGCCCAGCGCGATGACCTCGTCGGGTGCCGGCACGCCCGGGGCGCCCCTCGCCTCGCGCCAGGCCCGCTCCACCAGATCCCCTTGGCCGACCTTGTCGTGGTAGCCCTCGGCGTAGGGGCAGGCGTCGGGGCGGCAGAGCACCACGTCGTTGAGGCAGGCCTTCTCTTTGGCCCGGATGCTGACGCCCCGGATGGGCAGCCCCCGGTTCGACATGGCGCGTACGGCCTCCTCGGCCATGCGCTGCTGGGTGGTGCGCGCCGTGGCGAAGAAGACCCGCCGCCCGGTCTTCGCGGCGACCGTGAGCGCGGCGTGCAGGCTGGCGGCGGTCTTGCCGTAGCCGGTGGGGGCGCTCAACAAGACCGCGCGGTTGCGGTAGAGCGCCTCGGTGAGGTCGGCGGACAGGGCGTCTTGGCCGGGCCGGAAGCGCGCGTGGGCGAAGGGCACCGGGCTGGCCGCGCGGCGGGCCAGCCACGCCATGCGCACCTCACGGCGGTGCAGCACGTAGTCGAGCTGGGCGTGCATCCACTGCGACAGGTCGGGGTCGGGGGGCACGTGCAGCACCCGCTGGCTGCCGTCGCCGAGCGAGATGAGGATGAGCCGACCGATCGTGTCGGTCCACCCCTTTCCGGCCAGAAACCAGAGGTAGAGCTGCACCTGGCGCGCCCAGGCCGGGAAGTCGTGCCAGGTGGTGTCGCCCATGCGGGCCACCGGCAGCGCGGTCGACTTGACCTCTTCGACCACCCGGCGGCCGCCCTCGAGGCTCATGCCGTCGATGCGGCCGGAGATGTTGACCTCCCAGCCGCGCACCACCATGCGGTGCTGGATGGTGACCTCGCGCTCGAAGTCGACGTCTTCGGCCTCGCGCTCGGTCTGCCACGCCGAGTGCACCTGCTGGCCGGCGCGCATGCGGGCGCGGGCCGACCAGGCCACCTGCATCGTGAGGTGCCCGGCGGGCGGCCCGGCCTCGATGAGGTCGTGCACGCCCAGGTCGAGGCGGCGTTCGGCGTCGTGGAAGCGGAGCACGGCGGCCCGTATCAAGGCGGCCGGCCGGGTGGCGGACCCCGTGCCCAGGGTGTGGACGGCGGGTGCCCACGGCGTGGACACCCCGACGCGGGGCGATCCCGAGAGATGAGCCAGGAACGCCAGGTCTTGGGTGATGGGCCTGCGGGCGGAGCCGGCACGCGGCGTGCACTGCAGGGGAGCGACCCACCGCCGGGTCGCCCCCCCCTGGAGGCTCCCATGACC
>JBDQIL010000536.1:0-4214 GCA_040264415.1 Myxococcota bacterium | reverse complement strand
TGCTCGAGTCTCGGGGCGCCGCCGAGCCCGCCCAGGCGGCGCGGGAGCAGGCCGCGCGGCTCGACCCCCGCTCGGCGACCACCCTCTACGCCACCGGCGCCCAGCAGCAGCTTCGAGGCGAGGTGCTCGCGTCCGAGCGGAGCTTCGCGGACTGCCTCGAGGCTCGGCGGGCCGACGCGGCCTGTCAGCGCGGGCTGGTGCACGCGCGCCTCGAGCTCGACCGCGTGACCGACGCGCGGGTCGCCGTCACGGCCTGGTCCGAGGCTGGTCTCGAGGTGTCTGTCCTCGAGGCGTGGGTCGCCCTGGCCGAGGGTGAGCCGGAGCAGGCCCGCGCCCACGCGAGCGGCGCCCTCGGCGATCGCGCCGAGGGCGAGCTCGCGCGGCGGTCCACAGGGCTGGCCTGGTATGTGACGGGGCTGGCGCTCGGCGCCGAGGGCACCGACGGCGCCAAGACCGATGGGGCGCTCGGGCGGGCGAGCCGGTCGTTGGCCGCGTCGCCGGACCCCCTGCTCCGCCAGCTGGCCCGCCGCGCCGACGCGGCGCGGGTGGAGTTCGGACCTCCGGCCCAGGCCGCCGAACGGGTGGCCGCGCTGCGGGCTGAAGAGTCCACCGACCCGGTCCTCCATCTCCACCTGGGTCGCTTCCTCGAGGGCGGCGGCGAGCGGTCTCGGGCTCGGACGCACTTCGACCGCGCCGCCGAGCTGGGGCGCGAGAGCGCCCATGCCCACTATGCCCGCGGCCTCTTCTACTACGCTCCCGAGACCCAGGACCAGGCCGTGGCCGCTTGGCGTCGCTATCTCGACCTGGGCCCGAGCGGACCCCGGGCCGAGCGGGTTCGACAACGCATCCATCGCCTCTGAGGCCCCCCATGCGTCGCTCCCCCCTGTTGGTCGTCCTCTCCCTGGTCGCGGTGGCCCCAGGCTGCGCGGGCGACACCCCCCGATGGGCCGTTCAGCATGGCACGGTCGACATCGGGACCGACGGAATCGTCGGCTACCAGGTCTGGGAGATGTTCTCGAAGCGCTGGGGCAAGAAGCGGTCCGATCGGCAGCACATCTGTGCGCAGGTGCAGGAGCTGGTCGGCGAGGCCGGAGCCAGCCTCCCCGGCTGCGTGGGCTGCGCGGCAAGCTACACGATCCAGACCGATCTGCTCGAGCATGACTGCGCCGCGCCCGTCGGAGGGCTCGACGGCGTGACGCACTTCGCCTTCGGGCCCGTGCCGTCGGAGCTGCAGGGCGATGAGCCCCACCCGGGCGACACCTTCGGCTGGTACGCCAGCTTCGATGGGGCCGCGCTCGAGCCGATGGGTTTTGCCTGGAACGCCGCGCTCGACGCGGGTGATCCCCCAGACGACACCGGCCTGCTCGCGGGGGAGCGCTTCGTGTTCTGGCCCGGCTGGGCCTGGGACCTGGGCGAGTAGCCATTCTGGCTGGTGGCGGGTACGGTAGTGGTGCACGGACTGGAGGCGACATGAACCGCGACTCCGGCCACGCTCGTTCGTGGTTGATCCTGTGCTTGGCCGCGGGGTGCTCCGACCAAGCGGTCCTCAGCGCGGACGCTGGCGGAGCAGGCGCCACCGAGAGCGCCGACACCGGGAGCACCACCGACGCCGGTGGGGGCGATGGGGGGGCCGACGACACGGGGCCCGTGTTCGACGCGGCCGCGTGGTGGAGGCTGCGAGCCCGCATCGACGTGGTCGAAGGCGTGCCCCAGGCGGCGGGGGGCGTGCTTGAGCTCGAGAGCTACGATGCCTCCCTCAACCTGCGATGCGAGGCCTCCGCGCAGATCGCTCGGGTCTCCGAGCTGGCCCCCTCCGAGTCGGCCCTCGTAGTCTGGTGGCAGGTCGTCGCAGCCGATTGGTCCGGCACCTGCATCGACTGGGACCAGCCGATCCCGGTGGCGTCGGTGCAGCTCGGCGTTGGCGAGATGCACCCCGAGATCCTCGCGGTCCTCGGCACGGTGGAGGAGGCGGAGGCCAACGCCGAAGCGAGCCTCAACGGCGCCTACGCGCGGGTCCAGGGTGCTGGCGAGATCTATGTCTTCGGCGTCGCTGGCCCGCCGGCTGCCTTCGCCGGCGTGGGCGAGCCCGCGGTGGCGGCGCCGCTGCCCGATGGCACCTGGACCTTCGCCCCTGCGTATGCCTTCAAGGCGACGTCGGGCTGGTGACCCCAGCGCGGAGCGTCCCGGTCTCCGGACAGTAGAGCCAGTCGAGCGCTGGCGGCCTCGGGTCGCCGGGGCAGGACGCAGCGGTGCCTGCGGTGCCCTCCACCAATGGATTGTCCGCGAGACCCCCCGGAAGGTACGGCCTGCCGTCGGGCCCGACCGCCTCGAGCTCATCCAGCCGAAGCACTCGGCCGAGGCGGGCGCGTGCGGCATCGATCTCGGCCTGCATGCGTTCGACGTCGTGCGCGACGCTCTGCTGTTCGGCTGGAGTGGGGGGACGCGGCAGGGGGGCGGTGCAGCCGTGGGAGCCGACGGCCGAACGGCGACCCAGGCGCGGGCGGTGAGCGCCACGCTGGCCAGCCCGCCGACCAACCAGGCCGCTGCCACGAGCGGTCGTCTCACACCAAGTAGATCAAGGTCACCAGGCCGAAGACCGGGAGGAGAATCAGCCCCGCCCAGCCCACGTAGCCGAAGAAGCTCGGCATCTTGTAGCCGTTCTCTTCAGCGATGGCGCGGACCATGAAGTTGGGGCCGTTGCCGATGTAGCTGTTGGCGCCCATGAACACAGCCCCCACCGAGATCGCGACCAGCAGGGGCTCTCCGGCCCCTTGGGTGAGCGCACCCAGCTGCTCGGGTGAGGTGCACTCTGCGACGCTCCCACACGCGAGGGCAGCGAAGGTCACATAGGTGGGGGCGTTGTCGAGGAAGGACGAGAGGACGCCCGTCGCCCAGAAGTACTGCCAGGGCTCGTTGATGCCGAGCGCCGATCCGTGGGCCTGCAAGAGGACCGTGGCAGGGATCATCGTGATGAAGATCCCGCAGAACAGCGCGGCAACCTCGAGGATCGGGCCGTAGGTGAACCCGTTGGCCTTCCGGATCGACGAGTCGGTCTTCCAGATGCTCAGCAGCGCGAGCCCGGCCATGGCGATCTCGCGGGCGTAGTAGCTGCGAAAGTCGTGAACGCCCTGCTCGGGCGAGAGGAGGAGCACGGCCGCCACCACGCCGCCGAGGAGCGCGAAGTTCCAGGACCCCGAGAAGCCGAGGGGCTCGCGCTCTGCGACGTCTTCGGCGCGATGAGTGAGGTCCTCCTTGCGGTGGAAGTACGAGTCCACGATGAAGAACATCACGAGCAGGACGATGACCGGGAACAGCCAGATGTGCCAGAGGTTCTCCGCCGTCCAGAAGAACGGGACACCCCTCAGATACCCAAGGAACAGCGGGGGGTCGCCGATGGGGGTGAGCGCGCCGCCGATGTTCGACACCAGAAAGATGAAGAACAGGGGGATGTGCTTGACGTACTCCCGCTGGCTGTTGGTGCGCAGCATCGGGCGGATCAACAACATCGACGCGCCGGTGGTGCCGATGACGTTGGCGATGACGGCCCCGATCGCGAGGAAGGCCGTGTTGGTGGTCGGGGTGCCTTCGAGGTCGCCCTTGAGCAGGATCCCGCCCGAGATGATGAACAGCGAGCCCAGCAGCGCGATGAAGGAGACGTACTCCTCGATCGCGTGGCTCAAGCCATGGGACGCCACGTGCCCGGGGTCTCCCTGGGCGACGATGAGCCATCCCAGGTAGCCGAGGATGGGCGCGGCCCAGCCCAACGACACCAGGAACTGGTTGCGATTGTTCTCCCACCAGTGGTGGGCGACCATGGGCAGAACGGCGATTGAGAGAAGCATCCCAGCAAAGGGGATGACCCACAGCATCGACATGTCGACGCTGCCTTCTCCACCGCCGGACGCCCAAGCGGCCGATGAGCCAAAGAGGAGCATAGAGAGCGCTGCGTGCGGCATCGAGGGACCTCTGGAGCCGACCGACAGTAGCACAGCGGGCGCTGGGTCCAGAGGCGACAGCCTCCCCCAATCGAGTCATCCTCACAAGTTGTTGGCGGGATGCGATCGGAGGAGGGGGGTGCGGTGCGAGGGCGGGGCCCCGCTCTTGGATGTCAATCGTCAGGGCCACCGGAGGGCCCCGCCCACGCACCCCGCAAGGAGCAGACCCCCCGGCGAGCCCGTTCATTACCAGGATCGACTGAACAGAGAAAATCAAAC
>JBDQIL010000535.1:0-4225 GCA_040264415.1 Myxococcota bacterium | reverse complement strand
CTCCTGAAGGGTGGGGCTCACCGCGGGGGACCGCGGCGGGGGCGACAGTCGGCGCTCTTCGGCGGCGCTGGTCAAGACGGGGACGATGAAGAGGGTGATGAGCTCGACGCCCATGCCGCCCAGCAAGGGCAGCGCCAGGGGCACCATGATGTCGGCGCCGCGCCCTTGGGACGTGACCACCGGCAGCAGCGCCAGCAGGGTGGTGGCCGTGGTCATCAGGCAGGGGCGCACCCGCCGCTGGCCGGCCTCGAGGGTGCGGGCGCGCACCTCGGCCACGGTGGCCGGCGGGTCGCGCTCGAAGACCTGCTTGAGGTAGGTGCTCAGCACCACGCCGTCGTCGGTGGCCACGCCGATGAGCGCGATGACCCCCACCCAGACCGCCACCGACAGGTTGACCGTGCCCACCTGGAACAGGTCGCGCATCGAGCGGCCGAACAGCGCGAAGTCGAGGAACCACGGCTGGCCATAGAGCCACATGAGCACGAAGCCGCCGCTCACCGCGACCACCACACCCGAGTAGATGATGGCGGCGGTGCGAACCCGGTGGAACTGCAGGTACAGCAGGATGAAGACGAAGGCCAACGCGACGGGGACCAGCACCAGCAGCCGCCGCTCGCTGCGCACCTGGTTCTCGTACGAGCCCGCGAAGGCGTAGCTCACGCCGTCGGGCACCTGCAGCTCGCCCGCGTCGATCAGCTGGTCGAGGTGGGCGCGGGCCCCCTCCACCGCCTCGACCTCGGCGAGGTCGGGCTGCCGGTCGAAGAGCACGTAGCTGGTGAGGAAGGTGTCTTCGGCCTTGATCATCTGCGGCCCGCGCACGTACTGGACGTGGGCGAGCTGGGAGAGGGGCACCGCCTCACCCGACGCCGTGGGCACCGAGATTCGGCCCAGCGACTCGACGCTGTCGCGCTCCTCGCGCTGGTAGCGCACGCGCACGCCGTAGCGCTCGCGGCCCTCGACCGTGCGGGTGAGGGTCATGCCACCCAGGGCGATCTGCAGCACCTGCTGCACGTCCACCACCCGCAGGCCGTACCGACCGATGGCCTCGCGGTCGAGCTCGATCTCGAGGTAGGGCTTGCCCACCACCCGGTCGGCGAAGACCGTCTCGGGTCGCACCCCAGGGGCTTGCTTCAACGCCGCTTCGAGCGCCAGCCCGAAGGCCGCGATGGTCTCGAGGTCGGGGCCCCGCACCTTGACCCCCATGGGGGCGCGCATGCCACTCTGCAGCATGACCAGGCGCGCCTGGATGGGCATGAGCGTAGGCGCGCTGGTGAGCCCCGGGATCTGGGCGGCCGCGGTGATCTCGGTCCAGATGTCGGCCGGCGACCGGATGTGGTCGCGCCACACCCGCTCGCGCGACCCGTCGGCCGCGGTGCGGTACTCCGTCTTGTAGGTGATGATCGTCTCGATCATCGAGACGGGGGCCGGATCGAGGGCGGAGTCGGCCCGCCCCAGCTTGCCCACCACCCGGTCGACCTCGGGGATCTGGGCGATGGCCGCGTCGAGGTCGCTCATCATGCCCAGCACCTCGCCGATCGAGGCGTGGGGCATCGTGGTGGGCATGTAGAGGAACGAGCCCTCGTCGAAGGGCGGCATGTACTCGCGGCCGAAGCCGGGCAGGGCGCGGGCCGCCGCCGAGACCGGGCGGCTGATGCGGACCGCCTGCGGCAGGAAGCCAAAGACCGCGTCGAAGCCCAGCCACGCGGTCCCGCCGAAGGCCACCAGCGCGAGGGGCAGCGCCAAGAAGGCGGCCTTTCGCTCGAGCACGACGGCGAGCAAGCGGGGGTAGGCCGCCTCGAAGAGTCGAAAGCCCCCGAGCACGCCCGCGATGAGGGCGCCGGCGAAGAGCAGGTTGACCAGCAGCCCGGCGTCCTCGCCCAGCGGCATCCAGCCCGACACCAGCAGCACCGCGACCACTACGACCGTGACGATGTTCTCGACCAGCGTGCCGCGGGCGACGTGGGCGGGCGCGACCAGCGGGCGGGCCAGCCGCCACAGCCCCAGCGCGGTCACCAGCAGCCCGCCGGGCACCGACACGGTGAGGGCGGCCAGCCCCAGGGCGACCAGCAAGGCGTCGCGCAGGTGGACCGCGCGAAACAGCGAGGCCCGCGCCCGCGCCCAGCCCTGCCCGACGACGGGGCCGGGGCGGCGGCGCAGCACCACCAGCGCGGCGCCCGGCAGCACCACCACGCTCAACAGCAAGGCCGCGCCCATGGCGATGGTCTTGGTGGCCGCCAGGGGCGCGAAGAGGCGCAGCTCGGTGGTGGTGAGCCCGAAGACCGGCAGGAAGCTCACCACGGTGGTGAGCACCGACGTCAGCACCGCGGGCGCCACCTCGGCGGCGGCCCGGCGCACGGCCGCCAGCCGGCCCTCGTCGGACTCCTCATCGCGTATGTGCTGATCGATGTTCTCGACGAACACGATGCCGATGTCGACCATGGTGCCGATGGCGATGGCGATGCCCCCGAGCGCCATGATGTTGGCGTCGACGCCGGCCTGCCGCATCACCAGGAAGGTGGCCAGCACCCCGAGCGGCAACATGGCCGAGATGAGCAGCGAGCTGCGCAGGTCGCGCAGCAGCACCAGCACCACCAGGATGGTGATGAGGATCTGCTGGGCCAAGGCGGTCGAGAGGGTGCCCAGGGTCTCGTCGATGAGCGTGGCCCGGTCGTAGAAGGGCACCACCGTGACCTGGCTCACGGTGCCGTCTTCGAGGGTGCGGCGGGGCAGCCCCGGCTGGATCTCGGCGAGGCGGTCCTTCACCGCCACGATGACCTGCTTGGGGTTCTCGAGGTACCGCGCGACCACCACGCCCCCCACCGCGGGCGCCCCCGCGTCGTCGAGGGCGCCGCGCCGCAGGGCCGGGCCCAGGCCCACGCGGGCCACGTCTCCCACCCGAATCGGGGTGTGATCGCGCGCCACCACCACCGCCTGCTCGAGGTCTTCGAGGTCGGCGATCAGGCCGAGGCCGCGCACGACGTACTCCACCCCGTTGATCTCCATGGTGCGGGCGCCCACGTCGAGGTTCGACCGGCGCACCGCGTCGGCCACCTGGCTGAGGGTCACGCCGGCGGCCCGCAGGGCGTCGGGATCGACGTCCACCTGGTACTCGCGCACGAAGCCGCCCACCGACGACACCTCGCTGACGCCCTCGACCCCCTGCAGGGCGTAGCGGACGGTCCAGTCCTGGATGGACCGCAGCTCGTCGGGATCCCAGCCGCCCACCACGTTTCCGTCTGGGTCGTGGCCTTCGAGCGTGTACCAGAAGACCTGACCGAGGGCGGTGGCGTCGGGCCCCAGGGTGGGCCGCACGTCGTCGGGCACGGTGCCCGAGGGCAGCGAGGCCAGCTTCTCGAGCACCCGCGACCGCGACCAGTAGAACTCGACATCATCATGAAAAATCAGGTAGATCGTCGAGAACCCGAGCGCGGACGAGCTGCGCACCGTGCGCACTCCGGGGATGCCCATGAGCGCGGTGGTCAGCGGGTAGGTGACCTGATCCTCGACGTCGCGGGGAGACCGGCCCGGCCACTCGGAGAAGACGATCTGCTGGTTCTCGCCGATGTCGGGGATGGCATCGACCGGCACCGGATCACGGGGGAGCGGACCGGTGTCGACCTCGAAGGGGGAGACCACCAGCCCGCCGAGGACCAGCATCACGGTGAGCACCAACACCACGAGGCGGTTGTCGATGAACCACCCGATCAGGCGCTCCCACAGGCCCGCTGCGGGGGGGGCGTCGGGCGGGCTCAATGCTGGTGCCCGGCGTGCGGGGCCATGGGCGTGGGCTCGGCCGCGCCGGTCGACTCGAGCACGGTGCCCGGCGCCACCGCGGCGCGCACCTCGCCGCAGGTGCGCATGGCGGCGCCGAAGTAGGCGTTGTCGATGGTGTCATCCTGCTGCACCCAGCGGGCGCCTACATCCCCCAACGCCATGGGGCAGAAGGCGACCTGCACCGGCGCGTCGAGCGGGTTGCCGAAGCGCTGCAGCAAGCCCTCGATGGCGGCGCTGAGCGGCTCGAAACCGCCCCGGGCGCCCTCGATCGACCCAGCGGCAGCGACGTGGGTGGCGTGGGCGATGAGCGGCGCCGAGACCTCGGCCCAAGCGGCCTCCGCCGACCCGGGCAGGCTGACCGCGGTGGTGGCCGCCCGGATCGCCTCGGCGGCGGCCGCGGCGGCGGTCGCATCATCTTCGGCGAGCGCCCGCTGCACGCCCAGGTAGGCCT
>JBDQIL010000534.1:0-4225 GCA_040264415.1 Myxococcota bacterium | reverse complement strand
GGCGTCGTCGGGGGGCATCCAGCAGGCGCCTTGGGCGAAGACCCGCCGGCCGTTCACCGACAGCGCGAAGCCGCCACCCGAGCGATCGACCGACACCGTGCGGAAGCCCACCGGGCTCAGGTCTTCGACCACCTCGCCGGCCCCGGCGTCGAGCACGAGGCGCAGCGGGTAGCGCCGCGGCGAGCCGTGGGTGTGCGGCCACCAGGGAGCCAGGTCGGGCAGGGGGAGGTCTGCCGAGAGGTCGGCGCCGTCGGGCGCGAGGGGGACGCGCCGGCCGCCGATCTCGAGCGCCGCGCCCACCAGGAGGGCGCTGGCCGTGGCCGCGAGCCGAAGCCGCGGCACGCCGTCCACCAGGGTGGCCTCGATCCAGCGGGACGGGGTGTGGAGCGACCGCGTGGGCTCCAGACGCACCGCCCGCCAGGGCCCCACCTGGGGCTGGTCGGCCCAGGCCGGGATGCGGCCATGCAGCGGCGCGCGCACGAACCGCAGCTTCTGTTCGGCCACCAGCGCGCTCTTCCACCGGGGCCGCGGGCGACGCCCGGTCAAGGCCGACGCGAGCGACCGAAAGACCACCGCGACCTGGCACGGGCCCGCCGGGAGCGGCACCCGCACCGGCACCCAGGCGTTGTCGGAGCGCGCCACCACGGCGCCGTCCGCCCACACCTCGGCCGGCGGGGTCAGGCCCTCGAAGTGCAGGACCGCGCCGCCGGCAGGCACGTCCATGGTGCTGCGCGCCCACCAGTCCCACGCGTCGAGGTCTGGGCACGGCGGCACCGTGCCGGGCACCGCAAAGGGCACGCCAGCGTCTTCGGGCGCCGGCGCGCCGGGCGCCGCCCTGGCCAGTCGCCACGCCACGTCAGCCCACCCGCTGCATGAGCGCGCCCATGGCGGCCTCCCACAGCTCGCCGTGGCGGCGCAGCGGGGCCGGGTCGAGGGGTCGTCGGCGCATGACGCTGCGTGCCAGCTTCATCTGCAGGGCCTTGGTCTCGGTGGAGATGGTCGCGAAGGCGGCGGCGGGGGCGGCGAGGCCGTCCACCCCCCGCTCGCCCAGCCAGGCGAGGTGAGAGGCGGCCAGCTCGAAGCAGGCGCCATACTGGCGCAGCGTCGCGAAGGAGTAGGCGTGAAAGCCGTCCATGCCGCCGTCCATGAGGCCGGGCAGGTCGGCGTCGAGCTGGGTGGCGAAGGCCGCGAAGGGGTTGGCGGGCGGGCGGCGCCGCACCTGCCGGGCCAGCTGGGCCACGCTGGCCTCCACCAAGGGGTCGCCCGCGAGCGGGCGCGCGCCGGGGACCGGCTTGAGGAACTCGATGTAGGGCGGCAGCATGCGAGCGTGGGCCAGGCCGCCCTCTTGGAAGACGGCCGTGAAGTCGTCTCCGGTCAGGCGGTGGTAGCCCTGGTTGTGGAAGTAGCCCATCACCCGCTGCTCGCGGTCGATCTCGTTGACCGCGACCGTGGACTTGACGTGGGCCAGCCCGTAGGCCGTGCCGGCCGTGTCGGGCAAGAAGAACGAGTCGAGCTCCACCAGGACGAAGCGACCGGCCGCCACGTGGTCTCGCACGTGGCGAGCCAGGGGCCGCCAGGGGGCCAGCTCGAAGAGCGACAGGGCGTACAGCTCCTCCAGATCGCCCGGCAGGAACTTGAAGAAGGTCCACTGGTCGAGGTCGAAGTCGATGGACACCGTGAAGCCGAGGGCCGCCAGGGGCTCGTGACCCAGGGCGTGCAGCAGCTCGAGCACCACGTCGGTGTAGCAATGGGTCTCGGCCCAGGTGCGGCCGGGCTGGTGGACCGCGTGCCGCGCGTAGGTGTCGGGGTCGAGGTCGAGGATGCGGGCCATGGTCAGGCCGCCCCTTGATCGAGCCGGTCGCGCACCTCGGCGGGCCAGCGCTCGGGGTCGAGCCCGTGGTGGCGAAACAGCGCCAGGGCCACGCGCTCGAGGCCGAAGCCCACGCACGCGGTGTGGGCCGGCGCGCCGTCGGAGTCGGTGATGTCGAAGGCCAGCCCGAAGTAGTCGAGGTGAAGGTTGCACGACGCGATGGCGGTGGGCTTCTCATCGCTCGACACCGGCACCACCAGCTCCCACTTGAGCGCCTGCTCGCGCTGGGTGGCCTTGGCCAGCCGCCCGCCCCGACCGAAGAAGGGGTCGTTGGCGATCACCCGCTCCACTGGAAGCCCCAGGGCCTTCAGGAGCCCCTCCGCCCGATCGAGCCACCCGTCGCGGTGGCTGTGGGCCTGCTGGGCCGAGCCCAGCCGCACATACTCACGCTGCCGAAAGATCTGCATGCGCGCCACATCTTCGGAGGGCTCGTGGCGGAAGACGAAGCTGCGAAGGTCGACCAGCCGCCCGTCTTCGGGCAGGGCGCCAGTGAGGGTCGGGTACAGCGGGTAGCAGGCCGCCGGGATGAGCATGGTCTCGGCCGGCACCAGCTCGGTGGTCCAGTCTTCGCCGTCCATGAAGCGGGTGGACAGGCGCCGGTGGGCCCGCCCGTCGCCGGTGAAGGCGTGAATCGACCCCAGCAGGTCGGGGAAGTTGTGGATGTGGTTGATCCGGCTGTAGTGGGCGCGGCTGAAGATGGGCGGGAACCGCATCACCTGGGCGCTGAGGTCGGCGCCTGCGCCGGTCACGCACGCCTCGAAGCGCTCGATGACGTGCTCCATCACGCCGCTGCGACCGTAGACCCCCTTCACGCCCAGGGGGATGAGGTGCCCCGCCGCGATCAGGCGGTCGCGCAGCGTGCCCGCGGGGTCGATCTCTTCGACGTCACACATGGCTCACCCGTCCCGTCGCATGATCTGCATCGTGGCGCTCTGGCCCAGGATGCGGTCGTTGTTGACCATGAGCGCGGCGCCGTAGCTGTCGCGCAGGTGACGCCCCAGGCTGTGCTTGTGGTCGTTTCGGTACCCGTTGATGCCGCAGATCAGCAGCGCCTTGCCCACGATGTCGACGATGAGGCGGGAGCTGTTGACCTTGAGGTTGGAGATGTCCGCCGAGAACGCGAAGTCGGGGGGGGAAGGGCGCCCCGGGGTGCGCCTCGAGCCGGGCCTGGTAGGTGGCCGCCGCGTGGTAGACGCCGGCCCGCATGGTGCTCAGCACGGCGTCGACCTCGGCCAGCCGCAGCGCCGACGGCGGCAGGGTGCCGGGGGTCTTGCGGGCCTGCCGGCGCACGGTCGCGCGGGCGTGGGCCACCGCGTCGGCGGCGATGCCGGTCCACAAGGCACCCCACACGATGTGGGCGAAGGGGTGCATGGTCTTGGCGTGGATCTCGGCGTAGGGCACCGGCAGGATGCGGTCGGTGGACGACGACGCCGTGAGCGTGAAGCCCAGGCTGCAGGTGCCGCGGAAGCCCAGGGTGTCCCACCCGCTGATGGGCACGAGCCCACAGTCCGCGGTGGTGGCGTAGACCTGCACCTGGTCGTGGGGCCCCGCGTCGGGGGCGCGCCGGGCGGTCACCAGGATGGCGTCGGCGTGCTGGGCATACGAGATCACCGGCGCCTGCTTGACCAGCGTGAAGCGGCCGTCGGCGGCATCGACCGCGCAGGTGCTGGTGCGCACGTCGCCGCCGATGCCCAGCTCGGTGGTGGCCGACGCCCAGAGCAGCTGCCGCTCCACCAGGTCGGCCAGGATCGGCTGCCACGCGGGGTGCTCGATGGCGTGATGGGTGACGCACGCCACCTGGATCTGGTGCATGGCGAAGACCATGGCGGTCGAGCCGCAGAAGCCGCCCAGGGCCTCGCAGACGCGCGCCAGCTCGGGCATCGTCAGCCCCATGCCGCCGTGCGATTCAGGCACGTAGCAGCTCAACAGGCGGGCCTCGCGCAGCGCGTCGAAGGCCTCGTGGGGGAAGCGGGCGTCGCGATCGACCGCGGCGGCGTGGGGGGCCACCGAGGTCCGCCCGATCTGGCGAACCTGGGCGATCAGCGCATCGACGCGCGCAGCCCGGCTGGCGCCCGGGGGGAGGGCGTTGATTCGGTCAGCTCGGCGATGGCCTCGGCGATCGAGCGCACGCTCTCGAAGGTCTTGCGGCCGAGCATGTGGTCGGGGAACTCGACGTCGAAGGCGTCTTCGAGGGCCAGCATCAGGTGGACCGTGGTGAGCGAGGTGAGCCCCGCGGCATACAGATCGGCGTCGACCGTCACGACCTCAGGGGCGACGGGAAGTCGGGCGTGCTCGAGCACAATCTCTCGGACTTGGTTGGTGTGCATGGGCGGCTCGGAGCGGGGGGTCACGGGT
>JBDQIL010000533.1:0-4232 GCA_040264415.1 Myxococcota bacterium | reverse complement strand
GGCGTCGGCCTGCGTGGCGCGGGCCCAGGTCTTTCCGGCCTCGAGCCGCCAGCGGCCGGCGTCGGGGTGCCGGGAGGCGAGAGAGGCGGCGCGCTCCCAGGCGGTCGCAGCCTGAGCGGGCGACGACAGCTCGGTGGCGTACAGGCCAGCCATCAGGGCCCACGCGTCTGCGCTGTGGGCCTCGTCTTCCTCGGTGTCGAGGAAGGTCTGCAGGCGCGTGACGGCCTGCTGGGGGTCTCCGCCGTCGAGGGCGGCGAGGGCGGCGAGCTGGGCCGCGCGCCAGGACGCCTCTCGGCGCGTGTCGGCCGACGCCCGGCTGTGGGCGAGCGCGTCGTAGGCGGCCGCGGCGCCCGCTACATCTCCGGCTGCGACCAGCGCAGCCGGTCGATCCAGGGCTGCGGGGCTCAGCGGGCTGTGCCAGAAGGCCACCGCCGCAGCCACGAGCAGCGGTACGACCGCAGCGGCCGACGCCAAGTAGGCGCCCTCGCGCGTGAAGACCGACCGCGCCGCCCGGGTGAACCGGGCGCGGTGGACGTTCTGCAAAAGGGAGGGGCGAGTGCGCATGACGTGGAACGCTAATCCGTGGAACAGGCGATGACCACCCCGTCACCCGATCGGCACGGCGCCCTGCCCGCCGCTATTCCTCCGCGGAGTCGCCCTCGTCTGCCTCTTCTTCGGGCTGCAGATCGACGACGTCTTCGTCTTCGTCGTCGTCCTGATCCACCACGCGGGTGATGCTGACGATGCGCTCGTCATCGTCGATCCGCATCAAGCGCACACCCTTGGTGTTGCGGCCGA
Source organism: Myxococcota bacterium (assembly GCA_040264415.1). Taxonomy (GTDB): domain Bacteria; phylum Myxococcota_A; class UBA796; order UBA796; family UBA2385; genus M30B51. Next base: position 3,434 of record JBDQIL010000533.1, on the reverse strand, counting down.
TCACTCGGATGTCGTCGACCCGGGTCTTGATGACGCGCCCGGTGTCGGTGATGAGCATGATGCGATCGTCTTCGTGGATGAGCATCGCGCCCGCCACCGCGCCGTTCCGGTCGTCGGTCTGAATGTCGATCAGGCCCTGACCGCCACGGTTCTGCGTGGTGTACTCGGTGAGCACGGTGCGCTTGCCGTAGCCGTTCTCGGTGATGGTGAGCAGGGTCAGCTCATCGTCGCGGACCAGCGGCAGGGCGCCAGCCACGAAGTCGCCCTCGCGAAGCTTGATGCCGCGCACGCCGCGGGCCACGCGCCCCATCCGGCGCACATCGTCGCCGTTGAAGCGGATCGACATGCCCGAACGGGAGACCAGCAGCAGCTGCTGCTCGGGGGCCGACTGGATCACCGTGAGCAGCTCGTCGCCGTCGGCGCAGTCGTAGGCCCGCAGGCCGTTCGACCGGATGTTGCGGTAGTCGCCCAGCGCGGTGCGCTTGACCAAGCCCTTGGTCGAGGCGAACACCAGGTCGAGGTCCTGATCGAAGTCGGACACCGAGATGACCGCCCGGATGCTGTCGCCCGGCTCGATGGGGACCAGGTTGACGATGGGCGTGCCGCGCGCGTCGCGGCCCACCTCGGGCACCTGGTAGACCGGGAGCTTGTAGACCCAGCCCTGGCCAGTGAAGACCAGCAGCTCGGAGTGGGTGTTGGCCAAGAAGATGTCTTGCACGCTGTCTTCGTCGCGCGTGCGCATGCCGCGCCTGCCGAAGCCGCCGCGCCGCTGCTCGGCGTAGACCGCCTGGGCCGACCGCTTGATGTAGCCGTTGACGCTGAGGGTCACGACCTGGTCTTCTTCGGCGATGAGGTCGAGGATCGACAGCTCGCCGGTGGCGTCGGTGAAGGTGGTGCGCCGGGGGTTGGCGTAGGTGTCGCGCAGCCGGGTCAGCTCTTCGCGGATGACCTCCATCAGCCGCTCATCCGAGCCAAGGATGGCCTGGTATTCGGCGATCTCGATCTCGAGCTTCGCGTACTCCTCTTCGATCTTCTGCTTCTCGAGGCCCGTGAGGCGACGCAGCTGCATCTCGAGGATGGCGTTGGCCTGCCGCACGCTGAAGTCGAAGCGCGCGATGAGCTGCTCGCGGGCGACCTCGGCGGTGTCGCTGGCCCGGATCAGGCGGATGATCTCGTCGAGGTTGTCGAGGGCGATCAGGTAGCCGTCGAGCAGGTGCTTGCGGTCGAGGGCCTTGCGCAGGTTGAAGCGCGTGCGCCGCACCACCACGTCGCGGCGATGCTGCAGGTAGTGCTGCAGCATCTCCTTGAGGGTGAGCACCTTGGGCCGGTTGTGCACGATGGCGAGCAGGATGACGCCGAAGGTGGACTGCAGGGCCGTGTGCTTGAAGAGCTGGTTGAGGATGATCTCACGCACCGCGTCGCGCTTGAGCTCGATGACCACGCGCATGCCGCGGCGGTCGGACTCGTCGCGCAGGGCCGAGATGCCCTCGATGCGCTTGGTCTTCACCAGCTGGGCGATGCTCTGCAGCAGCCGGGCCTTGTTCACCTGGAAGGGGAGCTCGTCGATGATGATGACATCGCGGCCGGTGCGGGTCTCTTCGTAGAAGGTGTGCCCGCGCACCACCACGCGGCCCCGGCCGGTGGTGTAGGCGTCGTAGACGCCGCGGTTGCCGTAGATGGTGCCAGCCGTGGGGAAGTCGGGCCCCGGGATGTGCTCCATCAGCTCTTCGATGGTGATGTCGGGGTTCTGCGAGAGCGCGATGACGCCGTTGATGACCTCTTCGAGGTTGTGCGGCGGGATCTTGGTGGCCATGCCCACGGCGATGCCGTCGGAGCCGTTGACCAGCAGGTTGGGGTACGAGGCCGGGAGCACGGTGGGCTCTTCGACCGCGCCGTCGAAGTTGGGCGCGAAGCGGACCGTGTTCTTCTCGATCTCGTCTTTGCTGACCAGCTCGAGGGCCAGCTTGGTCATCTTGCATTCGGTGTAGCGGTAGGCGGCCGCGGGGTCGCCATCGACCGAGCCGAAGTTGCCCTGGCCGTTGACCAAGGGCTCGCGCATGTTCCAGGGCTGGGCCATGCGCACCAGCGCGTCGTAGACCGCCGAGTCGCCGTGCGGGTGGTACTTCTTGAGCACCTCACCCACCACACCAGCGCACTTCGAGAAGCGCTTGGAGGGCACCATGCCCTCTTTGAACATGGCGTAGAGAATGCGCCGGTGGACCGGCTTGAGACCGTCACGCACGTCGGGCAGGGCCCGGCCGATGATCACCGACATGGAGTAGTCGAGGTACGAGGAGCGCATCTCCTCTTCGATGTCGATGGGGATCAGCGTTCGGGCGAATTCGTCCACGGGGCGTCCGTCGCGGGAGGGGAGCACTCGGGGCGCGCGAGCGGCGCCCAGACCAGCCTGACCCCTAATCGATGCTGGACCATCTCGCCCTCTTGGCGCCGATGCAGCTTGTGGTGAGGGCCAAGAGCGCGGTAGGCAGGGGTCCATGCAGCAATCGGCCCCCCCGTCGCCGCGCCGGTCCTCGAGTCGGCGCTTCGCCCTGGCCGCGGCGCCCAGGAGCACCCCCGCCGCGGCGCTGCAGGCCGGCCTGCGGGCGGGCCTCGACCGATCCGACCTGCCCGGACCGGGCGGCGTCAAGGTGCTCACGGCGCTGGCCACCGGCGACCTCGACCGCGACGGGCTGACCCGCCTCTCGGCGCCTCTGCTGGCCCTCACCGATGCCCTCACGGCGGTCGAGGTGGTGGTGGCGCTCGGCGGCGTGGCGATGGTGGCCGGGGCGATGCTGGCCGCGGGCGCCCTCGCCGGCCGACCCGCGGCCCTGTTGGCCGGCGTCGTGGCCGCGGCCTTCGGCCAGGGCGTCCTGTCTGCGGTGCTGCTGGGGCCCGACGCGCCCGCCACGGGGCTGGTCTGGTTGGGCGTCGGGCTCGCGTGGTGGGGCGCCCGATCCGGCGGCCCCGCGCTGGGCGCGGTGGCGCTCGGCGTGGCGCTCGGCGGGGTCGGCGCCGTGGTCAAGATCAACGCGGCGCCGGCCCTGGCCCTGCTCGCCCTGACGCCGCTTTTGGTCCCCAGCCGCCGCTCCGCCCAGCTCGCGGGCACCCTGCTCATGCTCGGGGTGGGCGCGGCGCTGGCGCTGGGCCTGCTGCCCGACGACCCCACCCAGCAGGCGAGCGCGCCCGCCGACCTGTCGTGGGGGGCCCTGCGGGCGGGCCTCGACGCCATCCTATCGCTGCCGGATCGGCAGCAACCCGCGGCCACGCCCTTGATCCAGCTCGCCGGACTCGGGCTGGTCGGAGCGGCGCTGCCGGGGCCGCGCTGGGGCACCCGCCTGCTGGTGGCGGGGATCGGGGTCGCCGCGGCGGCGGTCGCCGCGGTCACCGTGGGCGACCTCCTCCGGCCCCGGTACCTCATGGCGACCGCGCTGCCG
>JBDQIL010000532.1:0-4233 GCA_040264415.1 Myxococcota bacterium | reverse complement strand
GCAGGGGGAGGAGCGCCACAGCGCCGCCGCCGCCGCAGCCGCCCGAGGCCCCCGCGGAGCGGTCGGCTGAGGTCGCCGGGGGGTCGTCGGGGGTCCCCGAGTCGGGCTCGTCAGCGTGGGCGGACACCACCACCGACCAGGCCCCGGCGTCCTCGACCAGGTCGAGCCCGAATCCCGATGGCTCCACTTGAACACCGTCGAGGTCGGGGCGATCATCAAAGCGGGCCAGCACCCATCCGGCGGCGACGCGGGCGTCGAGCTGCACCGTGCCGGCCAGTCGCCCGCCACCCGCCACCTCCAGCGTGGCGTCACCGGTCTCCCACCGCCCCGCGGCGCCCAGGTCGAGGGCGCCGGCGGTGGGGTCGTCCCCCGAGAAGCTCAGCGTGCCGTCGAGCACCGAGATGGGGCATGTGGTGGCGCGCATGGAGAGCGCGCCCCCGTCTACCTGGAGGGCGCTCGGGAGGTCGCAGGTGAGCGCGCCGGTGGTCAGCTCCCCCCCACTCGACACGACCAGCACGGTGGCCTGCAACGACAGGTCGCCGACCGATTCGGTGTCGTCCACCTGGACGTGGCGCCGCATCCAGGCGTGGGACAGCGCGCCGCCGGCGGCCTCATCGGCGACCTCGGCCCACGACACCGCCCAGGCGAAGCCCCAGCGCCCGAAGGGCTCCGAGAAGACCGCGGCGTCTGCGGCGCCCTGCAGGGCCGCGAGCGTCTCCGCCGACAGCCCGGTGGGCGGCGCCGCTCCCGTAGCCGGCCACCCCGACAGGCTCGCGGCGATGACGTGCGCCGCCAGGGTGCTCCCGGCCACGCTCGGGTGGCTGCCGTCGGGCTCGTAGAGGCTGGAGAAGGCGCTGTCTGGGTGGGTCGGGTCGTCGCCTTGGGCCACCGCGTCGTCGTGGAGCACGGCGAAGGCCGGACCGGCCGGCGCCACGGTCGGGCGGCGGCTGGGATCGGCGGCTTCGATGGCGTCGGCGTAGGCCACCGTGCCGTCGGTGAGCCGGCCCTGCATGGTGGAGAAGTCTGGGTAGAGGTCGGGGTTGGTGTCGTCGCCGGTGCGGCGCCCCCAGGTGAGAAGCAGCACTGCGTGGGCGCCTGCGCCCTCGGCCACGCCGTCGAGGACCACCGCCGCGTCACGGCTGGCCTGCCAGGTGGGGTTGGTCTGGGGGAAGCCCGGAACCTGACTTTGATCCTGCAGCACCACGAAGCCCCAGGCGGCGCCGGGGGCGAAGGTGTCCTGCCAGGCGGCCTCGCCCCGCTCGGGGTCGAGCCGGGCGACGTGGTCGGGCAGGCGCAGGCCCCCGGCCGTGAGCTTCACGGTGACCGGTGGAGCGTCGAGGGTGGGCACCATGGCCACCAGGGCCTCGGCCACCCGCGCGTCGAGGTCGTGGAACTGGGTGTAGGAGTTTCCCAGCAGGGCGGCGTCGGCGGGCCCGGCGGTGGCCGCGGCGACCGCGAGCAGGGGGGCGATCATGCCGACCGCCGGGCAGCGAGCAGCCAGGCGGAGGCCAGCGTGGTGGAGACCACGGGCGCCACCAGCCCGGCGCCCACGCCGCCGGCCACCGAGACCCACCCCGGCAGCGTCTGCCCGGTCACGGCGAAGGCCCCGGCGGCGCCGCCGATCACACCCGAGATGAGCATGGTGGGCAGCCAGGAGAGGATCATCGCCACCAGGAGCGGCCAGAAGTGGGCCTTGCCCACCGCCCACCCGGCGTTCCAGTCGGAGGTGCCGGCGGGGGACAGCACGGCCGACATCAGCATCGGCCCCATCAACACCGAGAGCGCGACGCCGGGGATGAAGCAGGCCATGGTGCCCAGGGTGACCGCGAGCGTGTAGGCGAGGTTGACCACGAAGACCCGGCCATAGCGGCTGGCGGCGTGCCGCAGGGCGGCCCCGACCGGGGCGGCCTCGCCTCGCGCGACCTGCTGGGCGGTCCACGCGTAGGCCGACGCCGTGAAGGGGCCGATGAGCATGCCCACCGTGAGCCCGGCGCCGATCTGCACCGCCGACGTGAGCAGGTCGGCCTGGGGGTCGCCCGACGCGGGCATCAGCACCCCCGGCACGGCGTTGAGGCCCCCGGTGATCGCGCCAAAGAGCAGGACCAACGCCAGCGCCTTGCCATAGCTGCGGGCGCTCAGCCGAAGGGTCTCGCCCACCTCGATCCGGGCGGCGTCGGCGGGCAGCGCGCCGATGTCGGCGGTGGGCGGACGGTAGGGGTTGTCAGCCATGCGGGCTCCCGGCCGCGCGATAGCGGCAGGGCATCCTACTCCTCCTCCGGCAGGTCGTGTACTCGGGCTTCCTCGCCACCTTGCTCTGCATCATCGGCGTCGCGCTGGCGCTGGCGGTGGTCACCCGGCGCCGGCTGGCCCTGTTGGCGTGCTGCCTGGGGGTGGCCGGGTGGGCCGCCAGCCTGCTCCTCGCGCTCTCGCCGCGCTTCGCGACCGTGGGCGCCCACCTGCTGATGGTCGGCTTCTTCGTGCCAGCGGCCTTCACCCACGCCGCCCACGCGGCGACCGGCGCCTCCAGGCGCGGCGTGGTCGTTGGCTACGCGGTGGCCGCCAGCTTCTTCGCGGTCGGGCTGGCCGCGCCCGAGCTCTTCTTGCGGGAGGGGGGTCGGCTACCCGGCCCGCTCTTCCCGCTGATGTTCGGGGCCGCGGGGCTGCTGAGCGCGTGGCCGCTGTGGCTGCTGGTGCGCGGCCTCGGCGCCCCATCGGTCGGCCCGCGTGAGCGGCTGCGCTACCTGCTGGTCGCGGGCTTCTTGGCGATGTTCGGCGGCGGCCTCAACGTCTTGTTCCTGCTGGCGGGCGATCCCACCCCGCTGGGCCTCACCATGAGCCTCGCGGGGGTGGGGCTGCTGGCGTGGGTGAACCAGGCCCACGACCTGCCCAGCTTCGGCCGCTTCGTCGAGCGATCGCTGCGCTACTCGCTGCTCGCCGCCCTGCTGTCCACGGGCTGGCTGTTCTTGGTGCTGGTCTTCCTTCCGGGCGAGGCGGCGCCGTCTCCATGGCGGTCGTGGGCCTCGGCCGCGCAGCTCTTCGTGTTGGTGTTGGTGGGGCAGCCGCTGCTGGCCGGGCTCCGCGGCAGGCTCGCGCGGCGGCTCTTTCCGGGGGAGGGCGACGTGGCCGGCATGGCCCGGGCGCTGGCCGAGAGCGAGGCCCGCGCCGAGCACGCCAGCCGGCTGGCCGAGCTGGGCACCTTGGCGAGCGCGGTGGCCCACGAGGTGCGCAACCCGCTCGGGGTGATGAAGGCCAGCGTGCGCATCCTCGAGCGCCAGGGGGCCGACCCGGTGCAGATCGGCGAGCTGCGCGCCCAGCTCGAGCGCGCTGCGGGCTTCGCCGACGAGCTGCTCGAGTATGGGCGGCCGGCCCCGCTCACCCGGCGCCCGGTCGAGCTGGCGGCGGTGGCGGCCCTGGCGGCGAGCGAGGTGCGGCGCGCGCTGCCGCAGCGCCCGCCGGTGGACGTCGCGGTGACCGGTGCAGCGCCCGCCGTGCAGGGTGATCTCCACCAGATCACCCGGCTGTTCGTCATCCTCATCGAGAACGCCTCGCTGGCAGCGGGCCCCGGGGGCCGGGTTCAAGTGGTGGTGTCTGCGGCCCCCGGGGGGGCTCGGGCGACCATCGACGACGACGGACCGGGCGTGCCCGCCGCCGTCCGCGCCCGCGTGTTCGAGGCCTTCGTCAGCGGGCGCGGGCGCGACGGGCCGCGCCCCGGCACCGGCCTCGGGCTGGCCATCGCCACGGGCGTGGCCGACCGCCACGGCGGCACCCTCATCTTGCGGGACGGGCCGGGCGCGCTGGGCGGCGCGTGCTTCGTGCTCACCTTGCCGGCGACGCCGCCGCTGCCGGCGGGCGGGCAGTAGCGCCGGCCCGTGGTCGGCCCGGCAGCGTCGCGCTCAGTAGCGCGGCACGCCGCCGACCAGCCGGGCCCACAGATCGATGCCGCCGGTCAGGTTCTCGACCCGGTCGAAGTCCCGCTCCACCAGAAACTGGGCGACGCTCATGCTGCGCACGCCGTGGTGGCACATCACCACCGTGGGCGCGTCGGGGTCGAGCTCGTCGAGGCGGCCGGGCACCTGCCGCATGGGGATGTGCACCACCCCGGGCAGGGCCGCCAGCGTGAGCTCGGCGGGCTCGCGCACGTCGAGGATGACCAGCGACTCGCCGTCATCGAGGCGCGCTTTGAGGGCTTCGGGGGTGATCTGTCCGACCATGACGGGGGGCTCCGGGTGGGGG
>JBDQIL010000531.1:0-4235 GCA_040264415.1 Myxococcota bacterium | reverse complement strand
GCGTCTGAGCGGATAGGTCCCCGCCATGCCGACGGACGCCTCCCTGCCGACCTCCCCTCCCTTCGCGTCTCTGCCGGGCAACCGCGAGGTCCGAGAGCGCCTCGCGCTGTTGGCCGACCGGGGGCGGCTCCACCCCTGCCTGCTGTTCGAAGGGCCCGGGGGGGTGGGCAAGCGGGAGGCCGCGCGCTGGCTCGCGGCCCGGGTCAACTGCATGGCGGAGGGGGACACGATCCGCCCCTGCGGCGCCTGCTGGAGCTGCCGCCGGGTGCTCGACGGAAACCACCCCGACGTCATCGAGGTCGGCCTCGACCCAGAGCGAAAGGCCCCCATCATCTCGGTGCGCCAAGCCCGGGCGCTGACGGGCAGCCTGACCTTGCGGCCGTACCATGCCGCCCGTCGGTTCGTGATCATCGACCCCGCCGACGCCATGAACGCGCCGGCGGCCAACGCGCTGCTCAAGACCTTCGAAGAGCCCCCCGACGACACGGGCTTCGTCCTGATCACCAGCCAGCCCACGGCCCTCCTCGCCACCGTGCGGTCGCGAAGCCAGCGGGTGCGCTTCGGCCCGGTCGCCGAGGCAGAGATCGAGGCATGGCTCTCCGCGCGGGGTGCGGCCGACGCGCCGCGGCTGGCCCGTCGGTCCGAGGGGTGCCCCCGGTTGGCGCTCGAGCTGGGCGAGGGCGAGGCTCAGGCGCGCCAAGACGCGCGCGACGCCCTGGTCACCGCGCTCACCCTGCCCATCAGCGACATGTTCGCCTTCTCGCAGAAGCTCACGCGGGGTGACCGCGACGCATGGACCCAGCGGGCCCACCGCACGCTCGACGCGCTCGATGAGCTCAACCGCGACGCGCTGGTGGTCCTCGCGGGTGGGGGGGGGCGGCTCTACAACGCCGACCGGCCCGACCTCGTCGATCGGTGGGCGCGAGCGCTCGACCTCGAGGGCGCTCGCCTCGTGGCCGCCGCCGCACAAGACGCGCGGGCCGACTTGGCGCGCTACGTCAACCCGCGCCTGCTGATGGACAATCTGCTGATGGCCATCGCCACGCAGCTCGGGCGCCAGCGGACCGAGTTGGCCGTGGCGCCCGGAGGCTGAGCGGTCGCCGGGGGAGCCCCCGTCGATGGGCGGGGGCACGCGAGCGCACCCCAGCGATTCAGCCCTGCTGGCTGTCGCCGCTGGCGCTGCCAGGCTGTGCGCCCTTGGCCTGGTTGGGGGCCAGGGCGTCGGCGGCGGCGGTGTGAACCGGGAAGACCGGCGTGGTCCCCTGGTTGCGACGCGCTGCCTTGTTGGTCCGACCCGCCTTGCGCTTGCGAAGGTGGCGCTTGAAGCGGGTCTCCTGGGTGTTGCTGGCCATGATGTGCTCCGAGATGGGTGTGTCGGGCGGAGGGCTGAGCGGTAGGCTCGGACTGACCCGCGGTCGACAAGGGAAGGGTGCGCAGGACACGCGACGGCTGTGGCTATGCCATGACATCGGCGCTGTCAACGCCGTCGGGATCGACCGCCCGCGGCGCTCACTGGATGGTGAGGTCGCCCGGCAGCAAGGCCGCGGCAGGGTCGGCGAGCACCCGCTCGAGGCGGCTCAGGGCGGCGAGGGTGTCGCGGGCTGCAGGGAGGGGGAGTGAGGCGACCGCGGCGCGCGCAGCGGCGTCCTGGCTCTCGCCGGTGAGCTCTTCGATCAGCTGGTCCACGAAGCCCTTGCGCTCGGGAAAGCGAACGATCCGAACCTCGGCGTCGGCCTCGGCGCCGCGCTCGCGGGCGAGGCTCGCGGCGTGGGCGACGGCGGCGTCGAGGCCGCCGAGCTCGTCTACCAGCCCGCGCTCGAGGGCCTGGGCGCCGGTCCACACGCGGCCCTGGGCCACGGCGTGCAGCTCGTCCCGGGTCATGTCCCGCCCCTCCGCGGCCTTCTCGACGAAGATGTCGTAGAAGGTCTCGAGGAAGGTGCGGAACTTTGCGCGCTCGGCGTCGGTGAAGTCGGACGTGGACGACAGCAGGTTGGCGTAGGCGCCCCGCTGGGTGGTGTGCAGCTGCACGCCCACCTGGGCGTAGAGCCCCGCCAAGTTCATCTTGCCCCCGAAGACCCCGATGGAGCCGGTGAGGGTGCCGGGCTGGGCGTAGATCCGGTCGGCGCCCATCGAGATGTAGTAGCCTCCGCTGGCGGCGTAGTCGCCCATGCTCACCACGACGGGCTTCTCGGCCTTGGTCAGGCGGACCGCGTTCCAGATGGCGTCGGAGGCCGAGCCCGAGCCGCCCGGCGAATTGACCCGCAGCACCACGGCGTCGATGTCTTCGTCTTCACGGAGCTCCTTGAGCTGCCGAACCACGGTTCGGTCGCCCACGTAGCGGCTGCCGAACAGGTCGGACTGGCTCGAGCCGCCCACGATGGCGCCGTCGGCATGAAGCACAGCGACCCGAAGGTCGCCCGAGCGCCACGCGCGGCGGCGCTCCCGGAGGTAGGGCTTCATCTTCTGGAGCTTGCCGTCGAGCTGCTCGTCCACCACGTCTTCCCGGTAGGACAGGCTGTCGACCATGCCGAGCTCCTTCGCCGCCCGGGCCGACATGGGGGGGTCCTCGATCCAGGCCCGCGCGCGCTCCACGGTCACGCCTCGGCCCTCGGCGATGCCATCGACCATCTGGAGGTAGATGGAGTCGAGCATGGCCGAGGTGGCCTGCTGGGCGGCCTCGGAGGGGCCGGTGCGCTCGTAGGGCTCGACCGCGCTCTTGAAGTCGCCGACGTGCTCGAAGTTGGCGGAGACCCCGTACCGGTCGAAGGTCTCACCGAAGTAGGCCTGCGTCACCGCGAGGCCGTGAACCAGGGTGATGGCCGTGGGCGGGGCGTGCAGCTCTTTGCAGGCCGATGCCACGTAGTACTCCTTGTTGGAGAGGCCGTCGGACCACGCCACGCACGGCTTGCCGGTCTCTTGGAAGGCCAGCAGGGCGTCGCGCAGCTCCTGGGCTTGCGCCCAGCCGACCCCGACCGCCTGGACTTCGAGGAAGAGGCCTGCGATGTCGTCGTCTTGGGCCGCGTCTCGGAGGACGGCGGTGAGCTCGGTCGTGAGCGGCGGGAGGTCGGCTGGGTCGACCAGCATGGCCTCGGTGCCCGGGGCGTCGGAGATGGCACCGTTGACCTTGGCGTGGAGCCACTGCGGCTCGTCATCGAGCCCCGGCGGCTCGGCGTCGAGCAGCAGCGCGACCCCGACCGCGATGGCGAGGAGGATGAGCAGCCCGATGGCCGAGATCCAGAGCAGGAGGCGGGAGCCCTTCTTCGCCACGGTCGTCCCCGGTGCGGTGCGATGGCGCGGGCCGAGGGAGCTCCCCGACGCGCTCCCCCGATGTAGCCACCTGCTCGCGGCTGTCTACCCGCGCTCAGCGGCCTGCGGGCCCTCTCGGCTCGCGGCACCCGCGTCGATGGGACACCACGTAGTCTACGACCGCGGGCATCACGTCGGTCTCGGCCCGTCGCCCGACCAAGAGGTCGAGGTGACCCCAGCTGTCATCGAGCTCAATGCGTTCCACACCGTCGCCGTCGAGGGCGTCGAGGGCCGGCCAGGTGTCGGCGGGCGGGCCCATCGGGTCTCCGTGCGCCGCGACCCCCAGCAGCGGAAAGCGGAGCCCTGCCAGGGCGGCCACGTAGTCGAAGCGGTCGTCGCGGTCGCACAGGGTGCCCGACTCGAGCCAACGGGCGGCCTGTCGCAGCATGGCGGCTGGCAGGTCGGCTGCACCATGCACCATGAGCCCGCGGGCTCGGGGGCCATCGAGGTCGCGTCCGAGGCCGACCGCGGCGAGGCGTCCGCTCTCGGCCGTGGCCGCGAGCTGGGCGAGCCGCCGCGCCGGCAGCCGGAGCCCCGACGGCAGCAAGCGCGCAGCGCGGGCGAGCAGCCGGGCCCGGCTGGCGACGGGACCGAACCGGACCGGCGCGCCCAACGTCACCCCTGCGGCCAGGTCGTGGGAGCCGCCGCGGGCCAGGAAGGCGTAGAGCAGCTGCCCTCCCAGCCCGTGCCCAATCCAGAGGGCGCGGGGGTGTCCGCTGTAGCGCCGAACGCGAGCCAGCGCGGCGGGGAGGTCATGGGCGACGATGGCGTCGAGGTCGCACGGGCCCGCCCCTCGGCCCGCGAGCGCGTTGCGGTCGCCGCGGTGCTCGAGCAGGTAGACGTCGAAGCCCCGACGATGAAGGCGCCGCACCAGCGAGGTGTCGGGGCACCAGTGCAAGGTCTGCGGGCTCGCGCCGAGCCCGTGGTGC
>JBDQIL010000530.1:0-4238 GCA_040264415.1 Myxococcota bacterium | reverse complement strand
TCGACTGGAGTGGGCGCCACGAGGCCTCCTGGTGACCGGGTGCGATTGCAACTCCCAGATCACCGGTCTCGTGGCCGCCTTCCACCCACATGCAATTGCCCTGCTGTCGCCCCTTCTCAAGCGTTAGCCGAACACCTATGGGGCCACCTGCGGCGACACGGTGGTGGTCGCGGTGCACACCGAGGTCGATGAGTTCCTGGGCTACGAAGACGCAGACGTCGACGGCTTCAACGCCGCGCTCCCCGCCGAGGCGACCTTCAGCGCCACGCAGGTGGGAGGCAACACCGCGTATTGGGACGTCTCGGTCTCCGACACCGCCGGTGTGATCGACGGCGCCTATGACGGGTGGTGCATCGACACCGACCGCCCGCTGGCTTCGAATGTAGACTACACGGCCGAGGTCGTCTCGTCCCTATACGGCAGCTACGACTTCTCGACCCTGGTCGAACAGCCCGACAACATCGACCTGCTCAACTACATCATCAACCAGGACTGGCTGGGCCAGACCTGCGCCGCTGATGGCCGCGCCTACACCATGGGCGACATCCAGCGGGCCATCTGGGGTCTGCTCGACGACGCCGTCGTGTCCTTCGGGCTGGGCACCTACTCGCAGGCCTGCGCCGACGAGATCGCGGCCGACGCCACAGCCAACGGAGAGGGCTACGCGCCCGACTGCGACGAAGATGTGGCCGTGCTCTTGGTGCCGCGCGACAGCGCCGGCGCTATCTCGAACCAGGTCATCATCGCGCAGATCGGCTTCATCGAGGTGGGGCTCGAGTGTGAGGCGGTCGTGTCGGGCGAGACCGGCTGGGCAGAGGGCGACCGCGGCTTCCGTCAGGGCTGGGGCATGATGATCGACTACACCACGGCCGAGTGCTCCGACGACCCGCCCGTGGGCATCGAGCTCTGATCTGCCGCTCGCGGGCGTGGCCCCACCAGGAGCGCAGCGCGAGCAGCCGCGGGTAGAGCGCGTCCGACGCCTTGAGCGCGCGGAGCGTCTCGCCCTTGGCGGTCCACGCCTGCTCCAGCACCCTCCCCCGACGGGTCCGCGGCAGGGTGACGGTGTATTGGGCCTCGACCCGGTCGCACCAGCGGTCCTTGTAGGGCTCGTCGCCCAGCGTGAAGTCGAAGCGCCGGACGCCGCGCTCGCAGGCCCACGCCAGCACCCGGCGGCACAGCTCTGCCCCCGGGGACTGCGCCGCGAGCTCGTCGCGGGCGTACCCCGGGAACAGGTAGGAGAGGGTGTCGCCGTACAGCGCCCCCACATGGGTCGCGCGCACCACGCCCCCCACCCGCAGCGCGCTGATGTGCAGCGGGCTGTCGGGCTGTCGGGCCAGCTCTTCGAGCATGGCGCGGCGGCCCGGGTGCGCGAACAGGTCCTCCACCCCCAGCCGCGCGTAGCCGGCGGACTTCAATTCCAGCGCGGTGGGCAACAGGTCCAGCCGGGCGCCGGGGGTGTCCGCCACCTCGAAGACCACCTCGCCCTCTCGGGCCATCCGGCGGAGCTTTCGCCGGTTCGCGGCGCGGTTCCGGCTGGAGCAGCGGTCTCGGTAGAGGGTCTCCCACGCGTCGGGCAGGTCGACCGCGTGACTGTCTGCGAGCGCCCGCTGAGCGCGCCCCGCGAGCAGCGGGTGGGGGTGGCCCCCCATCGAGGCGGGGATGCGATCGAACCGGGCGAGATCGGCGCGGGGCAGGGCGCCCAGCACCTGGTCCCACAGCGCGGCGCGGGCCGCGGGCGGCGCGGCGAGCGCGGCGGGCGCCACGAGCGGGCCCCGGTAGTCGGACAGCGCCCCCCCCCAGCCCCGTGAGGACGCGCAGCGGGCCGCGGCTCAGCCGTCCCATGGGCCAGACCACCAGCGGCGCGCCTCGGGCGTCCCATGCCACCGCGACCAAGGGCGAGACGCCCGCGGGGGCGCCCACGTGGCGCTGCCAGGGGTCGAGCCACTGCCAGGTCTGGAACACCTCGTGGGGGGCCGTCTCCTGCAGCCGCTCCCAGGCCGCGCGGGCATGCTCGAGCCGCTCGTAGATCACGACGCGGCCCACCGTCACGCCGCTCATGGGCGCCTCCCCGCGCGCAGGCGGCGCGCGTAGGGGATCAGGCGCGGTCGAATCGCGTCGCGCGCCGCCGACGCAGCGGTCCAGGCCCGCCGCCAGGCGCGGCCCCCCACGCCGGGGGGGAGACCGCGAGCTGGACGAGGCCCCGACGCCCCCCCCAGAGGCGGTCGAGCACCGGATGGTCGGGCGCCGCGCACGAGTCCACCCAGTCGATGCCGGGGTCGGTCAGCAGGGCGCGCAGCGCGTGCGCCTGCAACAGGACACCGGGCGACGCGTCGGCGGCGCCCTCGTCGTAGGCCATCTTGAACCCGTAGAGGGCGCGGCCGGCGCGGAGATGGAGCTGAACCGCCACCGGGCGGCCGCCGACCGAGAGGCCGAAGCCCTCCATCGACACGCCGCCCCGCGCCTGGGCGAGGTCGTGCAGGAAGGCCTCATGGGCCGGAACGCAGGCCATCGCGGTGCGGGCCTCGCCCTTCCAACCGCGCGCCTCGAGCGCCAGGAGGTCGGCCACGAGCGGGGCGACCGATGCGGGGTCGGCGCCAGAGGTCCACGCCACGGGGCCGGCGTCCTCCAACCGCTGCAGCCCGCGGCGGGCGCGGCGGCGCCGGCGGCTCGACCACACCGCAGCGAGGTGGGCGTCGGGGTCGCCAGGCACCGCCAGCAAGGCGCGGGCTCCCCGAGACGCCTGCGCCACCGACGCGTCCCCCATCAGGTTCATCACCAGGGGATCGTCTGCCGCGACGACCGGCAGCACCACCGGCCACCGCAGCGCGCGCAGGGCCGCCGCGGCCGCCGCGACCCGGCCCGGCCGCACCAGGGGCGTGGTCAAGAAGGCGTAGGGGTGCTGCCACGCCCGCAGCGCGGGCATCGGCTGCGCCACCGGCACCACGGGCAGCAGCAGGTCGAGTCGGCCAGCGGGCCCCTCTCCCACCAGCAGGCGCACGCGGCGGCGGGGGTCGAGGTGCGCGCGCGCCGGACGCAGCGCCCCTGGCGCATAGAAGGGGTTGGAGTGCGCCATCTCGGCCGCCAGATCCGACCAGGCCGCCACCAACCGTGGCGGCGCTGGGCTCGCAGGCAGCAGGCGCAACATCATCTCGGAGGCCGGGGCACAGACGCCCCCCAACGGCCGCGGGGGCGCGGACTTGACGACCGATGGCGCCCGAAGCGCCGCCCGCGGCGATCAGTTGGCGTTGTACCCGAACTCACGGCTGCCCAGCACGCGCTTCCAGTGGGCCTCGCGGGCCAAGACGGCGTCGGCGTCGGTGTGGGTGTCGGCGATCTCGAGCACCGCGTAGCGGAAGTGGCGCGCGTGGGAGGCGCCCTCGGCGGCCAGCACCCTCTTGAGGTCTCGGTTGCCGCCGTGACCGTCGGACGCGTAGGCGCACCAGCGCCCCCACAGGCCCGCGCCGCCGGTCGCGCTTCCCACGTACTGCCGCCCGTTCGACGCATCGGTGATGACGTAGACGCCCGAGACCGCCGACAGCGCGCTCTGCCAGGACGGCTGGGCCTGGCGCACCACCAGCCGCAGGTGCTCCCAGCTCAGGTGCACCCGCTGGAAGCCCGGGAAGTCGGCGACTCGCATGCGGGCGTCGCGCACCGCAGCGACCGCGAGCTGGTCGGCGATGGGCTCTGCGTAGGGGTAGGAGGCCCGCCCCGACCGGTGATAGCGCACCACCAACCGTCCGGTCAGCGCGGCGGTTCCGGGGTGCTCGAGCGTGTCGTAGTGCCAGCGCCCGTCGTCTTTCCGGTGGTGTGCGGTCACCTGATGCAGCCCGCCGAACAGCCAGCGATCGGTCTCGGGCAGCTGAATGAGCGCGACGATGAAGGGCAGACGGAAGTTGCGCTGCGACTGGTCGGCCTGCCAGGCGAC
Organism: Myxococcota bacterium; assembly: GCA_040264415.1. GTDB lineage: Bacteria > Myxococcota_A > UBA796 > UBA796 > UBA2385 > M30B51. The sequence continues at coordinate 313 of JBDQIL010000530.1, read as the reverse complement.
GAAGGTGCCGGCCAGGAAGGCGTCGAGGGGGTGCTCCGCGCCCGGCGGGCCGCTCGCCAGGTGCACCTTGCAGTCTCGCGGGTGGAGGTCGGCGACACAGACCCGCAGGAGATCGAACACGCGCATCGGGGGAGCCTCGGTGGGGGCGGGGGCGGCCTCGTATCCGGCCGGGACCCCAACCACCGGACCGCTAGTTCATCAGATCGGGATTGCCGACCCCGAAAGTAGCTAGCGCATCAGGACCGGACGTAGTACCTCCTCCGGATCGGAGGAGACATGCGCGGTCCGAAGCCCCCTGCAGTCGTCTTGAGCC
>JBDQIL010000529.1:0-4251 GCA_040264415.1 Myxococcota bacterium | reverse complement strand
TGGAGGGCCGCCAGGAAGACGACCAGGCCCCACAGCACGCCGCCGACATCTACGCCGTCGACGACTCCGACACCCTCTCCGAGGTCACGGTGCAGGTGGCCGACGATCTGGTGCTCGAGACCACCGACGCCGTCGCGCCAGACGACGGGCACATCCTGCGCACGGCCCTCGCGCCGCTGCTCAGCGAGGTCCGGGCGAGCCTCATCGCCTTCGAAGACGCCCATGAGGTGGAGGTGGAAGAGGTCGTGATGGCTGGCGGGACGGCCAACCTCGGCGGGCTGCGCGAGTGGCTGCAGGCCATCCTTGGCGTCCCTGTGCGCCTCGCCTCGCTCCCCGATGAGAGCCACGGCGCGGGCCCTGGCGGCGATCACCTGCACGTGCTGTCGCACGCGCTGGCGCTGAAGGCCGGGGGTGGCAAGGGGCGCACCCTCGACTTCCGGCAGCAGGAGTTCGGCTTCCGGGGCGACCTCGCCTACATGGGCACCGTCCTCAAGGCCGCGGCGGCGGTCGCGGGGCTGCTCTTGGTCGCAGGGGTCGCGTGGTTCGGGTGGCGCTTCACGACGCTGTCGAGCGACCTCGCGGCCCTCGACACCGAGATCGCGGAGACGGTGGTGGCCACCTTCCCCGAGGTCAGCCTCAGCACCCTCGACAGCCCGAGCAAGTCGCTGGCCATCATGACCGAGAAGACCGTCGAGGCCACCTCGCGGGTCGATGCGCTGGGCGCCATCCTGTCTGACGAGCCGCCCACCCTGAGCCTGCTCAAGGAGGTCTCGGAGAACGTGCCACCGGCCAGCGCCGCCACCATCGACGTCTCCGAGCTGTCGATCTCTCCCACCAACGTCGTCTTGAAGGCCGAGACCGACGGCTACGAGGCCGCAGCGACCATCGAGGCCGCCCTGAAGCAGTCTCCGCGGCTCCGGCAGGCCCGCAAGGGCGACGAGCAGAAGAAGCGCGACAAGGTCCGCTTCACGATCACCATCCCCCTCGAGGACGAGGGCGAGCCGACGGATGAGGGCTGAACCATGTCAACCGTGAACACCCGAATCCGATCCATCCTCGACCGGGCGCAAGACGTGCTCGCCGACATGACGCCGCGTGATCGCACGCTGTTGCTGGGCCTCAGCGGCTTGGCGCTGTTGGTGGCGCTGGGCGGCAGCGTCTGGTGGATGAGCAGCACCGTCTCGAGCCTTCAGGCCCGCATCGACGACCGCGAGGACACCCTCGCCGCGGTGCAGCTCGCTGGCGCGCAGTACGAGGCCGCCGCGGTCGAGGCCAGCGCCATCGAGACCCAGCTCAAGAAGTATGCCGGCACCGACCTGAGCTCGTACCTCGAGAAGGCCGCGACCACCGCCAACGTCAAAGACAAGCTCAAGTCGGTTCGCGAGAAGTCGAGCGCAGTGGACGGCAACATCGAAGAGAAGCTGCACACCGTCTCGCTCGACGGCATGAGCCTCGCCGAGCTCACCGAGTTCCTCTACGAGGTCGAGACCTCGGGCTACCCGCTCCGGATCAAGACCTTCCGGGTGAAGACCCGGAGCCGCCGGGGCGAGACCACGTTGAACGTCGACATGGACATCTCGGCCTTCCAGATCCTCGACGACACCTCCACCTCCGAGGCAGGCTGATGCGCTTCATCCCCTGGATTGTCGGCGCCGTGCTGTGGGGCCTGGTCGTCTTCCTGGCGGCCCTCCACGTCCACTTCCCGTCCGACACCCTGCTCGACCGCGCGAAGTACGAGGTGGAGCAGGGCAGCGACGGTGGCTGGGCCATCGACGCCGCTGAGCTCGACCTGTGGCGCGTGACGGGCGTGTCGGCCGACGACCTCGTGCTCTACTCGGTCGAGAGCAACAAGCGCCGCCGCCGGCGGGTTCGGCGTCGCGCCAGCGGCTCCGACGACGTCGACAACGCCGAAGAGGAGGAGCCCGAGGCGCTGCGAGCCAAGCCGTTCGTGCGCTTCGACACCCTCCGCGGTCGGCTGGCAGTGTGGCCGCTCTTGTTCGGCGACCGGCAGGTCGACTTCGCCGCAGAGCTGCTCGGGGGCGACGTCGACGGCTCGGTCAACGAGAGCGGCACCCGCCGCCGCCTCGAGTTCGACGCCAGCGACCTCGACCTCTCGACGCTGCCCATCGGAGGCAAGACCTGGTCGGTGGACGCCGGCGGAGCGCTGCAGCTCACCGCCGACCTCGACCTCGACAGCGAGAACCCACGCGAGAGCACCGGCGAGGTCCACCTGCAGATCGACCAGTTCGCCATCCGGTCGGCGAAGGCGATGGGCATCGAGCTCACGCCGGTGGTGTTCAGCGAGGCGGTCTTCGACGTGAACGTGGCGAACGGCAAGGCCGAGATCGTCAAGGGGGTTCTCGACGGCGACATCCTCGACGCGACCTTCTCCGGCAACCTCGCCATGTCCAAGCGAGACTGGTCGAAGTGGCGGATGCGGATCGAGGTCAAGCTCGAGCTCGACGACACCCTCGACCAGTTCGCCAAGTTCTCGCCCGACCTCAAAGACGCCCGCGACGACGAGGGGGTCTACCACCTCACGTGCATGGGCCTGCTCACCCGGCCCACGTGCAACGCCGACCGCGTCGCCTCTGGCAAGGCCAAGGGCGGCGGGGTCCGCGCAGCGGCGCAGCAGAAGCGAAAGGCCATCGAGGACGGCAGCTTCGATCCGCCAGACCCGGTTGACCGCGACGAGCAGCGAGACGAACGGCGCCAGGCCCGCCTCGAGCGGATTCAGCAACGACGGGATCGCCTGCGCCAAGAGCGGAAGGCCGAGCAAGAGGGCGAGGATCTCGATGACGTGCTCGATCCGCCCCCGCCAGAGTTCGTGGGTCAGGACGGCCCGCGGCCCATGCGGATGCGGCCCGAGTTCGAGCCGGAGCCCCTCGACATGGACGAGTTCGACGGTCCTGGCGACGACCAGTTCTTGCCAGAAGACATGCCGCTCGAGCCGCCGCTTCCGCCGTTCGAGGACGAAGACCTGCCCGAGCCCTACTGAGCAGCTGCCTCGCACCGAGCGAGCAGGTCGCGTCCGGCGCGGCTCGCGGGCGCGGCCTTGATCAGCAGCCGAGCGCGGGTGCGCGCTCGGTCGATGTCGCCCTGCATCAAGAAGTACTCGGCTGTGTACGCCAGGATCTCGGGCGCCTCGGGGGCCAGCTGCTCGGCGAGGAGCAGCAAGTCTCGGCCCTCCTCGAGCCGCTCCTCGTCTGTGCGCTCGGTGTTGTGCAGGCGGGCCCAGCCCAGGTTGGCCAGCACGTCCGGATCGCTCAGGCTGAGATCACGCGCCCGCGTGAGCACGCGGTCGGCCTGCGCCCAGGCGCCGGCCTCGATGCGTCGCCGACCGGCGGCGAGCAGGTCGAGGTCTTCCCCGGCCTGGGGAAGCGAGGCCGAAGCCCCTGCCCCGACCGCCTTCTCGGCCTTGTCCACCAGCGCCGCGAGGTCGCGTCCCAGCGCGCGGGTCTCGTCGGGCAGGTCGGCCCGACCCGACAGGTGGCGGTAGCGGCGGCGCTGTCGGCTCGCGGACTCGACCATCATCTCTGCCGGGGCCTCTTGCGGCACGCCGAGCACCACCCACGGGGTGGCATCCTTGAGGCGCGCGAGCTCGCCGGCGAGCCGATTGTGAAGCACCTGGTCCTGCTTCTTGCGGGTGCGACGGCTCAAGAAGTCCGACACCTCTGAGTGGTTGGAGACTGTGGCGCTCGAACGAGACACGCTGGGGCTTCGCTGCCGGCGCCGAGCGCCGCCGGGCGAGGTGGTGGCGCGGGCCTCGGAGCGAGGGTCTGGTCGCGTAAACCTGGCCGAGGTCTGGGTGGGGTCGTCGGGGAAAGGGCGCCGCCCAGTCCAGGTGGGTGAGTCCGGGTCGATGCGGGACGGAGGGGGGACCACCGACGCGCTCCGGGGAGCCTCTTCGAGGTCGAGCAGTCCCAACACCTGCATGCGCCGAATGGGCTCAAGGATGGCGGTGAGCGGGACCCCGGCGCGGTCGGAGAGCGCCTCGAGGCTGCGGCCGGGCGCGACCCGCTTGAGCACGGCCCGGGCCTCGGGCGGCAGCGGCAGCGCCTGCCAGACCTCGGGGTCGGGAGCGGACGCGACGGCCAGGTGACCGCGGACGGGTGGCCGCTCCCGGTCGCGGAGATCCGCGGCGCCGGCGTAGAGCGCGGCGCCGAGACCGGCCCAGTCGCCCAACTGGCTGCCGCCTGCACAACACCGAGCGCACAGACGAGGAGCGGCTCGAGGAGGGCCGAGACTTGC
>JBDQIL010000528.1:0-4253 GCA_040264415.1 Myxococcota bacterium | reverse complement strand
TTCCTGCCGCTGGTCGAGGCCATCGCTCGCCGCCAGGTCTCGCGGCTGCCGCCGAATGTGGAGCGGGAGGAGCTCGTGAACGTGGGCGTGGTGGGGCTGCTCGAGTGCTACGAGCGCTACGACGAGTCGAAGGGCTCCTTCAAGAGCTTCGCCGAGATGCGCATCAAGGGCGCCATGAACGACTTCCTGCGCAAGCTCGACCATGTCCCGCGCAGCGTCCGTCGCACCAACAAGCACATCACCGGCGCCGAGAAGATCCTGAAGCGCCGGTTCAACCGCGCCCCGCGCGAGGAGGAGGTCGCCGAGTTCCTCGACCTGGACGTGGCCCGGCTGCGCCGTCGCAAGGAGGACGCCGTCATCCGCCGCAAGGTGTCGCTGGACGCCCCCACCACCGACGAGGGCGCCACGCCCCTGGTGGAGAGCATCTCCCGCGACGGCGAGCCCACCGCCGAGGACGACGTGCTCGACCGCGAGCTGAAGGAGCGGCTGGCCTACCACGTGGCCAACCTGCCCGAGCGCCAGCGCGCCGCCGTCCACCTGTACTTCCTGCAGGGCTACAAGCTGCGCGAGGTGGGCGAGATCCTCGGCGTGACCGAGTCGCGCGCCTGCCAGCTCACCCGACAGGCCCAGAAGTGGCTGAACGGCCGGCTGACGCGCACCGAGCGCTGACCCCGACCGGGTGAGGACGGGCGGGCGGAGGTGGCGGCCTCCGCCCGTCTGGCGTTGCTGGAGGGCGATGCCGGAGGACACGGCCGGAGGGCGCGGCCGGAGGACACCGCCGGCGCCCTGCGTGTCAGGTGATGTACGTTGCACGTTGTGCCAAGTGTTGCATTTTGGCATCCTGACCGCGCCACAGGGGAGCTAGCAGGGCCAAAGACTGCGTTGATCGGTCAACCAAGCCGGTCGCATCGACCTGCGCGGCCCGACAGGCATCGCTCCGGGTGGGTCACTCGCCAGGAAGCAGGCGCGCCGGCGGAGCGCTGATGCATCAGGTGGAACGATGTGCAACGCGCATCACCTGACACCACTGCTCTGCTACAGACACGTGATCGAGATCGCAGGGTCGGCGTCGGTGGGCAAGTACTCATAGACCACGTGGAAGTCGAAGGGCCCCCCCACCACGTCGGCCTCGATGACGCCGTCGAGGGTGCCAGCCGTGTCGCCATAGACCACGTCCCACTCGGTGGGCTCGAGGTCCTGGTCGAGGTCGGCGCGGACCGCGGCCCCGGTCACGAGGTCCATGGAGAGCCGGGCGCCTGTCAGCGTGTCCGAGATGTACGAGGCGGGGTTGTCGATCTCGTAGGTCACCACCACGGGATCTCGGTCGTCGTCCACCAGGATGACGCCCTTGAGCTTCAAGGTGCCCAGGTTCGACACGAACGACAGCGCGTCGGCGCCCGTCAGCACCAGGGGGCTGCGGGGGTTGTTGCCGCGCCCCAGCAATGGCGCCAGCGGACCGGCCTCATCGAAGGTCACCGTCACGGTGCCATTGCCGTTGTCGGACGACGACGCCCCCACCAGGTAGCTGTCGAGCGCGAAGAGGTCGGACTCGATGCGCTCGCCCGGCTCCCCCATGGGCGTGTCTCCGCTGGTCCGAAACCACACGTCCATCGCCACGCCGGTCCCGGTCGCCTGGTACACGCCGTCGCCGTAGGAGAAGGCCCCTGGCATCGCGCCGGGGTCGGCCATGAAGGTCTGCGCGGAGTCGATCAGCGCCTTGATCAAGGTGAAGGTGAGGTTCCCGCACGTCACCATCTCATGCACGCTCTCCTCGAAGGTGAAGGCGATCTCGGTGGTGTCGTCGATGTCGGCGTCACCGGCGCAGGCGTCCACGTCGATGTCGGCGTCGCCCGGCATGCTGCCGCACGCCAGGATGCTGGCGACGGTGAGGGAGAGGGCGGTGCCCCGAAGGACGCGGGGCGAGGGGCGAGGCGACATGGGAGACCCGGGGTTGCGGCGCGCCCGCACTCTACGCGCAGCGCCCCAAGCCGCCAACCGGCCACAGCCCCGAATCAGAGCGTGAAGCTCAGCCCGTTCAGCAGCACGCCCGGCGTGGTCGTGTTCCCCGTGGAACGCTCGAAGTAGGTGCTGTTGTTGAGCGACACCGGCGCCCGCGCCCCGACCGCCTCGAGGCGGTCGCCCAGCAGGTCGAAGACCGTGTCGTCGAAGCGCATCACCGACAGCGGCGCCTTGATCTCGCCGTCCTCCACCCAGAAGGTCGCGAAGCGGGTCATACCGGTCACGCGTGCGTTCTGGCGATCGCTGTAGTTGAGGTACCACAGGTTCGAGACCCACACGCCGGTGCCCAGGCGGGCCAGCACGTCGGCGTCGGCGAGGTCGCCCGCCACCATGCGCAGCGCCTCGGGCTGCTCATGGGCGCTCGCGCCGTTGGGGTCGAGGTCGTACTCGCGTGCGGTCCGTGGCGACGTGAGCGCCGCGGCCGCCGCGCCCGCATCGACCAGCGTGACCGCCGGCGGGCGCAGGAAGCCGTCCTCCTGAAAGTCGGGCGCCACGCCCCCGTCGATGTCTTCGAGCAGCGTGACCCGCGGGTCGAGCGACGCCTTGCCCTCATAGAGGCGCTGAATCGGGCTCTGCTTGGTGCGCACGGCCTGCTGGCTGAAGCCGCCCCACTGCAGCACGCCGAGCAGCTCCTCCATCGCGGCCGGCGTCAGCCAGGCCCGGTAGCGGCCGGGCTTCACGGTCATCGACGGGCGGTCGAGCAGCGCGAGCTGCCGCCGGCCCTCGGCCAGGGTGCGGGCCAGCTCGTCCGAGTCGAAGGTCTCGCCCGCCAGCGTCTGCTTGACCGCCTTGTCGGCGTCGTGCACCAGCGACCAGTCGAGGTCGAAGCTGGTGCGCGCGTACCAGGACCGCTGGCCCCACGAGCTGGCGAAGCCGCGGGCCAGCGTGCCGCCCGCGAACACCCCCACCATGTCGGTGCCGGCGGCTGCCTCGAGGGCGGCGTCCACCAGATCGGCGGCAGGCGGCAGGCGGTCGGCCCCCACGCTCCGGGTGCGCACATCGGACTGGTGGAGCAGCAGATGCGGGTCCTCTGGCAGGTGGGGCAGCGCCGCGCGCAGCCCCGCGAGGGCGCCGTCGATGCGGGCCCGGTCGGCCTCGACCTGCCCCGACAGCGACACGCTGGCGCTCGCATGGCGCGCGCCCTGCAGCAACCGCAGCCCGAAGGTGGTCTGCGTCACGTGGCCCGGCTGCCGCAGGCGCCCGTGGTTGATGCGGACGAAGTCGCTCGACTCACCGTGAAAGGACGCGGTGAAGGTCTCGCCGGCCTGCAGCCGGCCCTGGACGTGGTCGGCCAGGGTCTCGAAGATGGCTTCCATGGCTCAGGCTCCTCCAAAGATGTCGACGCCGCGGAACAGACAGGCCGGGCTGGCGTGGCCCACGCGGATGACCTGGTTGGGCTCGCCCTTGCCGCAGTACGGCGTGCCGAGCACGTCCCAGGTAGACCGGTCGCCCACCCCCACCAGGCTGCGCCAGAAGGTGGCCGACACGCCGCGATAGTTGGGGTTGCGCACGATGTGCTTCTTCACGCCGTCTTCGATCAGCCAGCCGATCTCGCAGCCGAACTGGAACTTGTTGCGGCTGTCATCGATCGACCACGACGTGTTCGACGCCATCATCACGCCGCGCTCGATCTGGCCGATGAGCTGGTCGAGGCTCTGGTCGCCGGGCTCGACGTTGAGGTTGGCCATGCGGTCGATGGGCGGGCGGTTCCAGGAGGTGGCCCGCGCGTTCGACACGCCGGGCAGGCCGCTGCGCTTCTGGGAGATGGTGCCGCCCAGGCCCCGCACCAGCACCCCGTCACGGATGACGTGCTGCCGCGTGGCCGGCCGCCCCTCGTCGTCCCACCCGAAGCTGGCGAGCTCGCCGGGCACCGTGGGGTCGAAGGTGACGTTGAGCAGGTCGCTGCCGTAGCGGTAGCTGCCGAACATGTCGGGGGTGACGAAGCTGGTGCCCGCGTAGTTGCGCTCGTCGCCCAGGATGCGGTCGAGCTCGATCGGGTGGCCGATGCTCTCGTGGATCTGGAGCATCATCTGGTCGGGCAGCAGCAGCAGGTCGAGGGCGCCGGCCGGGCAGTCGGGCGCGTCGAGCAGCTGCAGCGCCTCAGCGGCGAGCTCGGCCGCCAGCCGATCTCATCCCCGCCGACCTCGAGCAGCGCTTCCGAGAGGCGCTGCCGGTGGGGCTCGACTACGCCAGCCTGCGGGTGCTGTCGGAGGGCTCGAGCACCTTGGCCCTCC
>JBDQIL010000527.1:0-4262 GCA_040264415.1 Myxococcota bacterium | reverse complement strand
TGTCGGTGCGGCCTGGGAAGACCAGCGGGTCGAGGTCGTCGCAGTCGGTCCCGCCGAAGTCGAGCGAGTCGAAGCCGTCGCGGTCTTGGTCGAAGTCGCTCCAGCCGTCGCAGTCGCTGTCGACGCCGTCGTACCAGACCTCCGTGGCGCCTGGGTAGACCGCGCCGTCGGTGTCGTCGCAGTCGTCGTCGTTGGGGCTGCCGCCGCCCGGGTCGTCGCAGGCCTCGGTCAGGTAGACGTCGGGGTCGCCGAAGCCGTCGCCATCGGAGTCGGCGTACCAGCTCACGTCGGGGGCCTCGTCGGCGCCGTCGATCAGGCCGTCGCAGTCGTTGTCGATCTCATCGCCGCACACCTCGCGGGCGGACGGGTTGACCGCGCGGTTGGTGTCGTCGCAGTCGTCGGCGGTGGCCGAGAACCCCTCGGGCTGCTCGCAGGCCAGCACGGTGCTGTCGGTGACGCCGTGCGTGTCGCGGTCGGCGTCGACGTACCAGGTGGTGCGGCCGGTGACGTCATCGTCGTCGTCATCGATCAAGCCATCGCAGTCTTCGTCGCGGTCGAAGGCGTCGCAGACCTCGGGGGCGTCGGGGTTGACCGTGGCGAGCGTGTCGTCGCAGTCGGTGTTGTCGTCTACGAAGCCCTCGGAGGGGCTGCAGGCCTCTTCCCGGAAGCCCGGGTCGCCGAAGCCGTCGTCGTCGGCGTCGCGGTAGAAGGTGGAGGGGCCCAAGGCGCCGGGCTCATCGATCTCGTCGTCGCAATCGTTGTCGACCTCATCGCAGAGCTCCACCCCGTTGGGGTTGATGCTCTCGGTGCGGTCGTCGCAGTCGGTGGCGTCTTCGACGTAGCCGTCGGGCTGCTCGCAGGTGACCCACGGGTGGTCGACGCTGCCAAAGCCGTCCGCGTCGGCGTCGGCGTACCAGGTGGGCGCATCGACCACGTCGTCGTCTTCGTCGATCAGGCCGTCGCAGTCGTTGTCCACCCCATCGCAGAGCTCGGGCGCGCGCGGGTAGATCGAGGGGTCTTGATCATCGCAGTCGGCGTTCGGGTAGACCGCGTCGTTGACCCAGTGGTCGCCGTCGGCGTCGACCGCCGGACCGGTTCGGGGCTCAGGCCCGCAGGCGATGGAGAGCAGCAGCAATAGCGGGCGCATGGGACCCCGGAGAGCGAGCGACGATGCGGCAGTGTATCCGGTCCAGGCCCGAACCGACGACGCCAGCGCCCCGCCGCGCGGATAGGCTGCCGGGGTCCCCGACGGGAGCCCCGATGCACCGCACCCCCGCCGCCGCGCTGGCCCTGACCCTCGCCGGCTGCGGCTTTCGAGACGCCCCCGGGGATCCGATCGCGATGGCCCACCGAGGCGGCGCCGCGAGCTGGCCAGAGAACAGCCGCACCGCCGTCGCCGGCGCGCTCGAGGCGGGCGTGCAGGGCATCGAGGTGGACCTGTTCTTGACGGGCGATCGGGTGCCCGTGCTGGTCCACGACGCCTGGCTGCCCCCTGCCACCTGCGAGACCATCGACGGCGACCCCATCACCGAGCGGGTCTACCTGCTCGAGCACACCCTCGAAGAGCTCGACGCGGGCTGGCGCTGCGGCGTGGCCCCCGACCCCGAGTTTCCCAAGGCCGAGGTGGTCCCCGACACGCTGATGACCCTCGAGGAGCTCATCGTCGCCCTCGAGCCCCACCCCGACGTCACCATCCAGCTCGACGTGAAGTACTGGCCGGGGATCAGCCATGATCCCGAGGTGTTCGCCGCCGAGATCCTGGAGCGCTGGTGGGCGGCCGAGGTGCCCAACCCCATGTACCTGTCGGGCTTCTCGCCGGAGCAGTCCCGGGCCTTCCAGCAGCGCGCCGGCGACCGCGGACGCTCGGTCGAGACCTGGCTCACCTGGCCCTTCTTTCCGCTCGAGTCGAACGCGACCACCACGGCCATCGGCCACGAGCTGGCCGCGTCGGTGGGCCTGAGCGACCTGGTGGCGGCGGCCGACGACGCGCAGGCCACCGGCCTCGATCTGCCCTGGCAGCTCATGGACCGCCGCCTCATCGAAGACGCCCACGACATGGGGCTGGGTGTCGCCGTGTGGACCGTCAACGACGCCCGGCTCTATCGACAGATGGAGAAGTGGCCGGTCGACGTGCTCATCAGCGACCACATCGGGGGCCCGCGATGATCGCGGCCCTGCTCATCGCGTCGGCTTCGGCGGGCAGCCTGCACCTCGACCGCGTGGAGCTGCTCTCCACCGATCCCGGCATCTGGCTGAACTACGACCTCCCCTCTCTGGCCGCGCGGCCCACCACCACCGCCATCCGGTTCGTGACGCAGGTGCAGCCGGTCGTGGCGCTGCCGGCGCAGGGGTGGCACGTCGGGGCGTCGATCGTCAGCCAGTCCGTGAGCTTCGAGCAGCCCTTTGGTGAGGGTCCCTTTGGCTGGGCCGCGGGGGTGCAGGCCGCGCTCCTGCTGCCGCGGGGGGTCTTCGCCGAATCCACGGCCGATCTGGGCCCCGTCCGCCTCGGGCTGGGCGGGTCGCTGCTGTCGCAGGCCACCTGGGCCCGCCTCGACGGCTACCGCCGATGGGATCCCATGCTGGGGGTGACGGTCGGCCTGCTCACCCGGAAGGGCCGCGAGCTGTGAGCCGCTGGCTGCTGGTGGCGGCCATGGGGGTCGAGAGCCTGCCCTTCGTGCGTCGCCTCGACCGACCGCGCCCCCTCGGTCCGCGCCTGGTGGTGGGGCGGCTCGGCGGCCACGAGGTCGCGGTGCTCACCGTCGGCGTGGGTCCCGACAAGGCGGCGCGGCGCACCCGAGACGCCTTGGTGGGCTGGACCCCGGACGCGGTGATGTCGGTGGGCACCTGCGGGGCGCTGGTCGCCGGCCTGTCGATCGGAGACGTGCGCGCCGCCGACCGCCTGCTGGCCGACACCCGGCCCGTGGCCCGGCTGACCGGGCTCGGCGGGCTCCCTCGCGCGACGGTCACCACCGTGTCCCGCGCCTGCTGGACCCTGGAGGAGCGGGATCGGCTGGCAGCGGCCGGCGCGCAGCTGGTCGAGATGGAGGCCGCCGCGGTGTGGCGGGCCGCCCAGACGGGGGCCCCCGACGTCCCGTTCCATGCGCTGAAGGTGGTCAGCGACCACGCTGGCGGCGCACCAGACCCCGCCATCTCGGATCCCGGACGCCCCGGCGCAGCCGCCATCGCGCGCTTCAAGGCGCGCGCTCTGCGGTTGGTCGAGCGCTCCTTGGTGCCGGCGGTCTGCGCGGCGCTGCAGACCGCCGGCTGAGGCTCCAGACCCGCCGGCTGCGCGTCTCAGCGACCGCCCCGGGCGCGGGCGACTACTCGACCGCGTCGCGCTCGGCTTCGACGCGCGCGGCGAGGCGGATGGTCGCGTCCTCCTCCATGCGCTCGACCTCGTCCCCCGGCCCCAGCAGGATGGCGAGCCACCGCGTCTGATCGTCCTGCTCGAGGAAGAGCTTGACCACGACGGTGAGGGGGACCGAGATGAGCATGCCCACCGGCCCCCAGACCCACCCCCAGAAGACCAGCGAGAGGAAGACCACGAGCGGGCTCAAGCCGAGCCGGCGCCCCATGATGCGGGGCTCGAGCACCGACCCGAGGCCGACGTTGATCAAGCCGTAGCCAGCCATCAGAGCCACCGTCGAGGGCCACTCCACCTGCACCAGCGACAAGATGACCGGCGGGATGGCCGCCACTGCCGACCCCACGTTCGGGATGAAGTTCAAGACGAAGGCGACGAAGCCCCAGACCACCGGGAAGTCGACGCCCAGCGACCAGCACAGCCCGCCGGCCAGCACCCCGGTCACCATGCTGATGAGGGTCTTGAGGCCGATGTAGCGCTGCACCGTGCCCACCGAGGTGCGCAGGCGACCGGCGGCCGCGTCGCCGAACGCAGCCTGCGCCTTCTCAGCCAGCGCGGTGGACTCGAGCAGCGCGAAGGCGCTGACGATGACCACCATCACCAGGTTCGAGATCAGCGAGACGACCGCCGACAGCAAGCCCCGCGCCGAGTCGGCGATCGCGCCGCCGTCGAGCAGCCCGTCGAACTGGAGGCGGTCGGTGGGGACCCCCCGCGCCACCAGCCACTCTTGCAGGTAGCCGAAGCGGCGCTCCAGAGGGGCCTGGTACTCCGGCAGCACGTCGGTGAAGCGAGAGAGCGCGTCGCCGAGGTACGCGCCGAGGCCGAACAACACCACCGCGAGCAGCAGGATGGTGAGCAAGACCGCCGGCACCCGCGGCACCCGCAGGTCGATGAGCGC
>JBDQIL010000526.1:0-4273 GCA_040264415.1 Myxococcota bacterium | reverse complement strand
GGCGGGCCGTCGGGGTCGGTGGCCTTGTCGTACTCGATGAGGGCCGCCTCGTAGAACTCCCGGTCGCGCAGCAGATCGCCCAGCCGGGTGAAGCGGGCCAGGTCGGGGCGCCCCGACAGGAGCGGATCGGCGTCGAACTCGTCGCCGTCGCCGTCGAGCACCACCGGCAGGGTCGCCAGCTTGCGTTCGACCAGCGGGAGCCCGCGCACCCAGGCCTTCCACGCGGCGTGGAAGCTGTCCCAGTCGGTGTAGCCAGCCAGATCGGCCACGGTCGCGAAGGCCTCTTCTCCACCACGCACCCGCTCCATGAGGGGCGGAAGCACCTCGGGGCCGGCCTGCTCCAACAGGAACTGCACCATGGTGGAGACCTGGGCGAAGGCGAGCGCCGCCTCTTCGGAGCTGTCGAGGTAGGCCATCGACCGCGCGAACTTCTCGAAGGGCACGAAGGCGTCTTTGGCGACCGCCTCGGCCAGCAGCGACTCGTGGTGCGCGGCGAGCCCCGAGGTGGTGTCGTCGCGCCACCAGCCCTCGAGGTGCTTGGCCAGCCCCTCTTGCAGCCAGACCGGCGCCCGGTTCTGCGACTGCACGGCCACCACCAGGTGGATGTACTCGTGGGCCACCGTGTCCTTCCAGCCGTAGCCGCGCGACAGGGCCCGCGGGCTGGTGACCAGCAGGCGGGTCCACTTGGACAGGGCGATGACGTTCGTGGTCTGCACGCTCTCGGGGGGCAACCCGCTGGCGGCCGTGAACCGGCTGGCCGTGGGGTAGATGTCGAGCACGACGGGGTGCTCGGGCCCGCCACCGAACAGCCCGTCGTAGGTCGCGCGGGCCCCCTCGAGGGTGTCGATGGCCTGATCGGCGAGGATCAGGTCTACGCCGGGGGCATAGCGCACCAGAACGCCATCGCCGGGGGCCGAACGCAGGCCCACGGCCGCGCCCGCGGTGGGGCGGTACGGCGTAAAGGGCTCTTGCTCTTCGACCGGCACCCCTTCGGCCTCGAGGCGCTCGAGCTGGGCGACCGCGTCGTCGTAGCGGCCCTCGTGGAAGGCCACCCAGGCGCCCACCCGCACGGTGTCGAGCTGGCCGGGCGAGCGCCCCTCGAGGACCGCGAGCTGCTCCTGTGCACAGGGCAGGTCGAAGCGGTCGAGGCAGGCGCGCGCCTGGTCGATGGGCGCGCCCCACGCGGGGGCGCCCAGCAGCGCGAGCAGCGCGAAGGCGAGGCGGCTCACTGGCGCACCAGCTCTTCGTAGTAGCGCCGCTTGAGCGCCTCGTACTCGTCGGGCACGTCGCCCTCCATGCCCTCGAGCAGGCGGCGGCGATACTCTTCGGGGGTCTGGAAGGACTCCGGCGTGGGCAGCTCGAAGGGCTTGGCGGCCTGCGACCCCTCTCCCTCGCCCTGCTCTTCGCCGCCTTCGCCTTGCTGCTCACCCTGCATGCGCTGCATGGCCTGTTGCATCTGCTGGTGGCGCTGCATCTCGCGGTTCAGGGCGTCTTGGGCCTCGCGCAGGCGGCGGGCGGCGTCTCGGCCGTGTCCCTCGCCGGCCATGGCCTCGCCCTCGCCCAGCGCGTCGGTGGCGCGCTCCATGGCGGCATCAGCCGCCTCCATCGCGTCGGCGCCGGTGCCGTCGGCCGTCGGCATGGCCTGCTCGATGCGCTGGACGTCTTGGCCGACCTGCTGGGCGCGCTCGCGCAGCTGTTGCTGCTGGGCGCTCAGCTCGCGGGCGGCCTGCTGCACCTCGGGGCGCTCCTCCTGCTGACGCTCGACGAGCTGCTCGAGCAGCTCGGCCATCTCGCCGAGATCTCGAGAGACGTCAGAGACGGCCTCGAGGCCGGCGCCCACCCCATCGGGCACGGGCTCGCCAGGCTGGCGACGCCGATCGCGCTCGGACTCGAGCAGGCGGCGGCTCATGCCCAGCGCCTGCGCGGTGTCGCGGGAGACGACCCGCTCGAGGGCGCCCGGCGCGTTGCGGGCGCGCACCGCGTCTTGGATGCCGGCCGTGCGCTGGGCCAGCCGATCGAACCAGCGGATCGAGTCGGCGCGCCAGCCCACGCCGTCGCCCACGCCCTCGACCACGTCGCCCGACCGAGCGCGCGCGCGCTCGGCCAGGGCATCGACCTTGCCCCACAGCTCCATCAGGTCGTCTACGCCCTGCCCCATCTCTTCGCGGGCCTGCTGGAGACGGTCGGCCAGGTCCTGCTGCTCCTGCTCGAGCTGCTTGAGCTCCTCCATGGTCTGGTCGAACTGCTCACCGAGCTCGTCCTCCCCCTGCTGCTGGCTGGCCATCCGCGAATTCATGGTCTCCGACATCTGCTGCAGCTGCTCGGCCATCTGCTGCATCATGTCGCGGGCGTCGTCGAGCCGGCCTTCGCTGATGGCCTTCCGGATCTCGTCGACCATGTTCATGGCCTCCTCCATCCGGGGGTTGAGGTACTCCTGAAGCGAGCCCTCGCTGAGCTGCTCGGCGAGCTGGCTGAACTCGGCCAGCATGCGCTCGAGCTGATCGAGGCGGGCCAACAGCTCGGCGGCCTCGGCGTTCTCGGAGATGTTCGCGAGCTGCTGGGCCTGCTCGGCGAGCTGCTCGAGGTTCTTGGCCAGCTCGCCCATGGCGGCCTGCTGCAGCAGCTGGTCGAAGGCGAGCACCGCGCGCTCGATGGCGGCCACCGACTCACCGTGCAGGTCGATGAAGGCCTGAGCGTCGCTGTCGGTGATGCGCCGGTTCGAGCCCGCCTCCCAGGTGGTGAGGGTGAAGCGGAAGAGCCGGGCGCTGCTGTCGAGCACGTCGGTCATGAGCTGCGCGTCGAGGCCCGTGGCCTCCTGGCCCTTCCACTGGGCCTCTTGCAGCGCGCGGGCGGGGGTGAGCCGCTCGCGGGCCTCGGAGACCCAGCGGGTCATGCCCGGGGTGGAGGCCGCCGGCAGCATGTCGTCGGTGAGGAAGTACGCCAGCGCGGGCAGCAGGGCGTCGCGCAGGCGCCGGTAGTGGGCCGTGAGCTGGCGACCCTGGCCCTGCGGCCCGATGACCTTCACCTCGACGTCGGGGGAGACCCCGCGCTTGCTGCCCTCGAGGTGGTCGTTGTCGTACGCGACCACGCGCATCTTGATGGTCTCACCGGCGGGGATACCGAGCTGGGCCGGGGTCAGGGGGACGTCGCCGGAGAGCTGCAGCGGCGCGTCGAGGGGGGTGCGCAGCGCGTGCTCCTCGACCGTGCCGTCGGCCCGCTCGACCTCGAGCACCACCCGCTCGACCCCGAAGTCGTCTTGGACGGTCCAGCCCATGCGCACCCGGCGGTCGCGGGGCGCCGTGGCGGGCGCGCCGCCCTGGAGCGCCACCACGGGGGCCGCGTCGTCTTCGACCTCGATGCGGTAGTCCGGGCTGAGGACCACATCGTTGCCGGAGAAGAGCACGAAGCGCCAGGTTCCGGCGCCCTCGACCACGAGGCTGGTGGCCAGGTCGCGCCCGCCCACCAGCGCCGCGTCGACCGGCGCGCCGTCTCCCACCTGCAGGGCGGCGGCGTCGTAGGCGTCGGCCGTTCGGGCGGTGATCTGGACCGTGGTGCCCGGGGGGGCGTGAATGGTGCCGTCGGAGTTGGGCACCTCGACCGGGTCGATCCCGGTGTAGTCGGGGTAGACGTAGCGCAGCACGATGTCGCCCACGACCGCGCGCTCGTCGGACACGGCCGCCGCCGTGTGCTCCATGCGGGCCTCCGCGGCGCTGCCCCCCAGGGCGACCGCAAGTGCGTCAAAGGGGCCCACCGGCATCAGGCGGTCCGCGAGCAGCAGGCCCAAGCCCACCACCACGGCCACGCCCACCGCACGGCGCGCCGCACCCGGCGGGTGCACCTCGACGGGCGGCACCTGGGCCAGCTCGCCGGCCGCGCGGCGGGCGGCGCGGGCCACCAGCACGCGGCTGACCCCCCGCGGGGCTGGCTTGGCGCCTTCACCGAGCAGATCCTGATGCGCCACGGCGGCCAGGAGGCTCCCGCGCAGCCCGGGGCGCAAGGCCTCGACCAGACGGGCTTGATGCACGGGCGTCTGGGCCCGAACCCGGAGCCGCCCGGCCAGCATCCAGCCCGCCAGCGCCACCCCGCCGACCGCCAGCGCGCCGGACGCCAGCGCCACCGACCAGCGGGGCGCGCCCAGCGACAGCAGTCCCGCGCCCGCGATGAGGGCCAGCGCCGGACCGGTCACCGCTGCCGCCCCCGCCTGCACCGCCAGCAGCGCCGTCTCGCGACGCGAGAGGCGCAGGAGCAGCGGGAGGACGCTGCCGTCGTGGGG
>JBDQIL010000525.1:0-4280 GCA_040264415.1 Myxococcota bacterium | reverse complement strand
TGGTCGGCGGTCCAGAAGGCGTCGTCGCGCCACCCACGGGTGGGGTCGCTGCGGTTCCAGGTGAGGGCGGAGACGGTGCGGCGCAGATCGTAGGGCCGGTCGAGGGGCAGCAGCGCGGAGGCGTCTGGGGGCATGCCCGATGCTACCCTGGAGTGCGGCCCAGGGTGCCCATGATGCGGCCCGCGAGGGCGACCCCGGAGCGCCACGCCCCCTCGACGCGGGCGCCTCCCAGCCAGTCGCCGCAGAGCCCGAGGCGGCCGTCGTCGGCCATGCGGCACGGGGGGCCCGGCGGGTGGTCCGCGCGGGGCCGGGCTGCGCTCCACCGCACCAGCTGGGCCTGGGCTGGGGCGGCGGCGCCGAGGGTCGCGCAGACCGCCTCGAGGAGCGCCGCCTGGGTGTGGTCGTCGGGGCGGTGCCGGTGCGCCGCCGACCAGGCGGGCGTGGCGTGCGCCACCCAGCGCGCGCCGGGGGCGCGGCCGGGCTTGCTGCTGTCTCGGGCCAGCCAGGCGAGCGGCCCGTCTCCCCGCACCCGGACCGCGTCGAAGGCGACCGGTGGCGGGGCGTCGAAGCGGAGCAGCAGGCCCGCGCAGGGAACCATCTCGGCTCCGTCGGCCTCGTCGGTCATGGCGCGAGAGCCGGGCGCGGCCGAGAGCAGCGGGCGGGCCTCTGCGGGGGGCAGCGCGAGCACCACCCGGTCTGCGTGCTCGGGCGGCCCGTCGCCCAGAGACAGGCGCCAGCCGCCCTCCACCGGGACGAGGGCCTCGACCGCCTGCCCGGGACGCAGGTCGAGCCCGGTCGCGAGGTGCCGGGCCAGCGCGCCCATGTCGCCGCAGCCCACGTAGCGCGGGTGTCGCGGCGTGGTGGCGCGGAGGTCGCCCCCGTCGAGCTCGGCGAAGCGCGCGGTCCACGGGGTCACGACGCCGTCACAGACCCAGCTCTCGACGTGGCGCCGGAAGGCCTCGGCCCGAGCGGTGAAGAACTGGGCGCCGGGGTCGATGGACGCCCCCCCCCACGCCCGGCCCCGGCTGCGCCCGCCCGGCTCCGTCGCGGCGTCGAAGACCACGACCGGCACGCCGTGATCGTGCAGCACCCGGGCGCAGGCGAGGCCGCTGATGCCGGCGCCCACCACCGCGACCCGCGGCGGCGGCGAGACCGGGGGCCGCCCGACCCGCCCGCGGTAGACCTCCAGGCGCACCCGGGGCGCGTGCCAGTCGGTGGTGCGGTCGCGCAGCGCGCCGGTGATGGGGCGCTCCGGGCGGAAGGGGCGGTCGAAGAGGCCCAGGCACCAGTACAGGCCGCCGTACGAGCTGGGGTCGCGGCCGTCGAGGGCGTAGCGGTGGTTGAGATCGACGAGCGTGGCCCGCGCCGACTCTGGATCGGCGGTCCACCGCAGGAGCGCCTTGCCCCAGGTCATGCGCACGTTGTTGTGCAGCTCTCCGTGGCGCAGCAGCGACCGCTGGCAGGCGTCCCACAGCGCGTCGCCGGTCTGGCCGCGCGCCAGCCGCTCCCACGACAGGGGGGCGGGCCGCGGGTCTCCCGCATGGCGCTGGAGGGTGGACTGGGCCCAGTCGGGCAGCACGCCGAGCCGATGCAGGCCCCTCTGATTGGCGCACCAGGCGTGCGCCAGCTCGCGCCAGATGAGCAGCTCATCGAGGTACTTTGCCGGGCCTCTGCCGGGCTGCGCCGCCGCCTCGCGGGCCAACCGGAAGGGGGAGACGTGCCCGTAGTGCAGGTAGGCCGACATGCGGCTCACGCCCTCTCGCGCCGGGTCATTTCGTGTGCTGGCGTAGCGCTGCAGGCCGCCGCCTTCGACGAAGGCCGCCCACCGGGCGTAGCCGGCGACCGATCCGCCGGGGGTGTCGGGCACCGGCCCCACCCCGTGGTCGATGTCGCATGCGGCGACCAGCCGGGCGAGGTCGGCGTCGGAGGCCGTGGCCACCTCCACCGGCTCGAAGGGCAGGGGGGGCAGGAAGCCCGGTCGGGTGACCGGGGCGTCGGTCCACCCCGCCGCCAGCCGCTCGGCCCGGAGCCCGGCCAGATCGTCTCGGAAGCGGAACGCCCGCTCGCTCGAGGCCGGCGGCACCCGAAGCATGGGGACCACGCAGGCGCAGTCCACCGCCCAGACCGGGGTGGAGACCGCGGCGGTGAGGCGAGCGGTCCAGCCGGTGAGGGGGGGCACCGGCAGGTCCTCGGTGACCACCAGGGCGGCCTGCGCCGCCAGGGCCTTGAGGTGGGCGCCGCGGTGCCCCGGGCGCTCGAGGTGGAAGGCGGTCCCCAGCCCCCGGGCGCGCAGCTCGACCTGGGCGTCGCGGGCGCCCTCGAGGATGAAGCGGTGGTGTCGATCGCTGGCGTAGGGGTAGCGCTCCGAGAGCGCGTGGTAGACGAAGACCGGCAGCCCGAGCGCGTCACCGGCCCGCAGCGCGGCGTCGATGGCGGGGTGGTCGTGGGCGCGGGCGGCGACCCGCATCCACACCAGCACGAAGCCGCCGTGGGCCGGGCCCCCCGACAGCGCCCGCACCCGTTCGGACAGGTGGGGCGGGAGCGCGGCGAGCAGGTCGGCGGCGTTCATCGGGGCCTCGGGGCAGAGGCCCGGCGCTATCCCAGAGGCGCTCGGCCGCCGAGGCTCGACCCCTCTGACCCTGTACGGATCAGCCTGATCGCCATATACTGGCGATATGGTTCGCCTACCAGGCCGCCTGCCACAGCACGCCGTCGTAGCTGCCGCGCACCGGCGCGCCGGGGGTGGGGTCGGCCTCGATGAGCGCCAGCTCCCCCTCCACCCACGACAGGGGGGTCCACTCCCAGCCCGTGTCTGCCGACTGATAGTACAGCGTGGCTCGGGTGACGGTGTGCTCGGAGGGGTAGGTGCCGGGCTGCATCTCCTCGATGGGCTGCGTGATGTAGGTGAGCAGGTTGACCTCGCCGACGGGCAGCACGCAGGCGTGGATGCCGTAGCCGGCGTCTTGACCCGCGTAGGCGGTGCCGCCCGTGAGCCCGTAGGTGTCGCCGTACCAGGTCCATGAGCCGGTGCAGGTGCCTGGCGTGGCGCCGCCGTCGAGGCTGCCGGCGCGCGTCTCGAAGTCGATGGCGACGGTGCCCTGTTCGGCCAGGCAGATCTCGGGGCGGAGCCCCCACGAGAAGGAGGGGTCGGCGCCGCTCAGCCCGGCCCACATCACGTCGTCCTGGTTGGCGATGATGGCCTCGAGGGTGGCGCGGTGGCGGCCCGGCATGTCGTGCCACGGCGCGATGAGGTCGGCGTACTGGTCGACCCGGTCGAGCATGGCGTCTTCGGACCACACGTCGGTGAGGATGCGCTCGACCTCGGCGCGGTAGCCGGCCATGCCGGCCGGGGTGGTCAGCAACGCGCGGGGCACCGCCGAATTGGCCGCCACCCAGTCGATGCCGCCCGCCGGCGAGGCGCGGCTCCAGGCGGCGTCGGGGCCCCACGGCAGGAAGTGCGCGCGCCCGTCGCTGGGGTCGAAGGCCACGTAGTAGTTGTTGGTGTTCCAGCCGTAGCCGTCCCAGTGCCCGGTCAGGGCCTCTCCCGCGGTGAAGCGCAAGAAGGCCTCGACGTCGAGGACCGCCTCGAGGGACGCGAGGTCGCCCTGCTCGACCGCCTCGACCACCGGCTGCAGCAGCGCCGGGTCGGCCGCGTCGGAGTCGGGGTCGAAGGTGCCGGTCCAGCCGTCGCGGAAGTCGCTCAAGGTGCCCTCGAAGAGCGGCACGTCGGGCTGGCCGAGCGCCTGGTCGGCGAAGTGGTCGTTGACCGTCTCGACGCTGGCGTAGATCCCCAGGTCTTCGCCGTTGACCACCACGTGGGCGAAGCCGCAGCGCGGGGCGGGGGCGCCGATCGACCGAAAGGTCTCGTAGGCCAGGCAGGTGCGCAGCATGGTGGGGTCTTGCGGCGTGTTGTTGAGCGTCATGCGCTCGACGCCGTGGACGGTTCGGCCGTCGGCGAAGTTGTCGAAGTCGAGCTTGAGGCCCGGCTTGGTGATCGACAGCGAGCCGATGAAGCCCTTCTTCTTGACCGCGACGGCGGGCACGGCCACGCCGTCGATCTCGACGTCGGCCCGAAACCAGGTGTAGGGGCTCTGGCTGGGGGAGGCCATGCAGTCGCCGGCGAGGGCGTCGAAGATGGAGCGGGTCTGCCGGCGCAGGTCGGCCCACGCCGCGTCGGCCATCGTGATGCGCACCTCGAGCACCCGGTCGGTGGGCGTGAGGTCTTCGGGGTCGCCCGGGACGCTCGACGGGTCGAAGGGCTGGCCGGTCACCTCGTCGGG
>JBDQIL010000524.1:0-4284 GCA_040264415.1 Myxococcota bacterium | reverse complement strand
TACCAGCCGCCAGACATGGGGTAGCCGCGGGTGACCCCGGGGCGGGCGCGGGGGCGCTGTCCGCCACCAGAGCGGCCTCGCGGCTTGGCCTTCGCCACGCGCATCTTGCGGCCATCGAGCTTCTCTCCGTGGAGCGCGCCGCGAGCGCGCTCGGCGCCGTCGGCGGTCTCCACCGTGACGAAGCCGAAGCCGCGGCTGCGGTCGCTCCCGCGCTCGGTGATGACCTTCGCGTCGAGCACGGTCGCGTGTTCGGAGAACGCCGCGCGCAGGCGGTCGTCGTCGATGTTCCAGGAGAGGCTGCCGACAAAGAGGCGGTGGCTCATGGGGTCCTTGGGGTGCGGGTGAGCGCCCCCGCGCCCGCCCCGGGGTCACCCGCGGCTACCCCATGTCTGGCGGCTGGTAGCCCTGCGGCGAGCCATGCGCGCCTCCGCGCCCCATGGCCGCCACCGCGCCGAAGGCCACCAGCCCGGCGGCTGCGCTCAGCCCGGGCGGCAGGGCCTCGAGGTCCTGGCCGCCCTCGAGCAGCAACACTGCGATGCTGTTGTTGCACAGGTGGATGAGCATCGGCACGAAGACAGAGCCGGAGCGCAGCGCCGCCCAGGTGAGCAGCACACCCAGCAGCCCCGTGGGGAAGACCCGGAAGATCGCCATGTGGAGCGCGCCGAAGAGCAGCGCCACCACGAGCACGCGAGACCAGCGAGGCAGGCTCTTCTCGAGCAGCCCCAGGATGGCGCCGCGGAAGAGCAGCTCCTCGCAGATCGCTGGGAGCAGCGCGATGACCAGGAGCGAGCCCCACAGCGGCAGCCCAAAGTCGAGGGTGTCGGCGAACTGCTCGAAGGCGCTCACGGGTACCGGGATGACCGCGTCTTGCAGGATCGCCGCCGTCGCGCCCACGCCCGGGGCGCAGAGGCCTGCGATCGCGGCGAGCCCGAGGTCGCGGCCGCGGGGCCGCACGAGCCGCAGCGTCGGGCGCAGCGGCCGGGCGAGCAGCACCACCGTGGCCACCGCCGGGACCGCGATGAACAACAGCTGCGACGTCAGCAGCCCCCAGACGAGGTCGCGGCTCTGCGCGAGCTGGCCCAGAAAGAGGTACAGCCCGAGCACCACCGCGTAGAGCGCGAAGGCTTCGACGTGGTAGCGGCCCCGCGCGTGGCGCCCCTTCGCGCTCGATCCACCCAAGAGCACCGCCTCGCGCCCCACCAGACGCTCGGCCACCCAGAGGGCCGCGCCAGCGTGCACGGCCGACCACGCGAAGGTCCAGGCTCCCAAGGCCACGCCCAGCTCGCCGGCCAGGGCGTCGCGGAGCGCGAGCGCCACCCCGGTGATCGGGACCGCCCCCAGCAGCCACCCGAGCTCCTGGCCCGGCATCGCGGTGACAGCGGCCGGCGCGAGCAGGATCAGCATCAGCGGCAGCCCCAGGGCCTGCCCCGTGCGAAAGTCCGGCGCGTAGCTGGCCGCCGCGCTCAGGATCGCGGCCAGCTCGACAATCAGGGGCAGGACCAGCACGACCGTGAGCGCGAGAGAGGCCAGCGGCAGCGTGAGCGGCTCGTCGCTCCCGGGCACCAGGAAGGCCCCCGACGCCGCGCTGGCGAACAGCGCGCCCACCGCCAGCAGAGACACCACCGCCGTCGTGAGCAGCACCACGAGGAACTTGGCGCGCAGGATGGTGGCCCGCGGCGCGCGCGTGGTGAGCAACGTCTCGAGCGTGCCGCGCTCCTTCTCGCCGGAGATCAGGTCGAGGGCGGTGTACAGGCCGCCCGACATCGCCAAGAAGATGAGCAGCAGGGGGAGGAACCGGCCGAGCCGGTGGCCCGATCGCGCTTGGGCGGTCGAGATGTCGGTCCAGGTCACCGAAACCAGCGTGTCGGGGGTCGCGCCCACGCCCAGCTCGGCCCAGCGGGCCGCCTGATCGGCCTCGCGGGCGCGATCGAGCACCACGTGCAGCCGGTCCCGGGCGGTGCGGCTGTCGCGTCGATCCGACCGGAAGGTGATCTCGGCGCCGTCGTCGGTGCGCACCACCCGGGCGTCCACCTCGTCGGCAGGCGCCGCGCCCGGCTCGACCACCACCAGCGCATCTGACGGCTCCAGCCAGCCGGCGACCGTGGCGTCTGCGGCGATGGTGATCTCTCGGGCCTCCTGCTTCTCGTCGCTCGCGGCCTGCATGGCCCCCATGCCGTAGAACAGCGCCGGGTAGACCAGCACGGGGCCGAGCACCATCAACACCAGGGCCGCGCGGTCGCGCAGCAGGTAGCGCAGCTCGCCCCGCAGGAGCGCAGCGAGGAGCCCGCGGGGGGCGCCGCTCATCGCGACGCCTCGGCCTGCTCGACCAGCCGCGCGAACACATCCCCCAGCCACTGCTCGCCGGTGCGGGTGCGCAGGCCGTCGAGGGTGTCGTCGGCCAGGATCTGGCCGCGGTGGAGGATGGCGACGCGGTCGGCGAGCCGCTCGACCTCCGACATGATGTGGGTGCTGAACAGCACGCAGTAGCCGTCGTCGCGGGCCTGCTCGATGAACGTGAGGAAGTCGCGCGCGACCAGCACGTCGAGGCCGTTGGTGGGCTCGTCGAGGATGAGGATGGGCGGCTTGTGCACGATGGCGCGGGCGATGTTCACCTTCTGCGCCATGCCGGTCGACAGGCGGTCGCACCGCTGGTGCTCGAAGGCGCGGATGCCCAGCTGGTCGAGCAGGTGTTCGGTGCGCGCGTCGGGGTCGTCCACCCCTTGAAGCACGGCGAAGTACCGGATCATCTCGCGGGCCGTGAGGCGCTTGTAGAGCCCGGTGGTGGTGGACAGGTAGCCGATGGACGCCCGCACCGCGGCGGGGGCGTCGCGCACCTCGTGACCATTGAGCGTGGCCGTGCCCTCGTCGGGAGACAGCAACGTGGAGAGGATTCGGAGCGCGGTGGTCTTGCCGGCGCCGTTGGGGCCGAGCAGCGCGAAGACCTCGCCAGGCTGACAGGAGAACGTGATGCCCGCCACGGCATCGACCGGCTCGGGCGTGTAGAAGCGCTTGCGCAGATCCCGCACGTCGATCATCGGGGTGCTCATCGGTCCTCCTTCGCGAGAAAACGCAACCACCGTGGCACCTGGCCGCCCAGCAGCCAGCCCTCGGTGCCCACGATGCGGCCGGCCACCCAGAGCACCAGCGCCCCGAGCCCGCCATTGACCCCGAGCGCGATCAGCAGCGGCGCCGCCGTCAGGCCCTCCCCGCCGATGGCGTCTCGCAGCACCAGCACGGTGTTCGCGATCGGGATGAGGGCGGTCAGGGGGCTCAAGTCGAGGGCAGGCATGGTACCCACCAGCGCCGGCAGCATGAGCACCGTCGCGGCGGTCGAGGTGGCCGACTGGCCCTGCCGGAAGGTGCGGGTGGGCAGCGCCGACAGCGTGAGCACCGCCGCCGCCAGCATCACCGTCACCAGCAGCAACGGGGCCGCCGCGAGCAGATCGAGCCACTGGAGCGCCAGCGCGGTGTCTCCGTCGGGGTCGAGCTGCTCCAGCACGCTGACGAGCGTGAGCCCCATGGCCAGGGCGTTGCCGACGGTCGCGAGCAACAGCAGGCCGACCACGGCGAGGACCTTGCCCATCACCACCGCCCCGCGGGGGCTCGCGGCCAACATCGTGGTCTCGAGCGTGCCCCGCTCGCGCTCGCCCACGACCACCTCGACCGTGGGGTAGACGCCCGCGAGCATCATGCTCGTGAGCAGGATCATGGGCACCGCGAGCCCGAGCACGCTGGCCAGCGTGCCGCCTGGCGGCGCGGTGTCGGTGTCGGTGATCTCCCAAGGACCCAAGGCCCCCGCGGGCTGATCATGCCGCTGCTCGAGGGCCGCTTGTCGCGCCTCCGTCAGGGCGTCGAGGCGGAGGTCCAGCTCGCCCCGGTTCTCGCCGGATCGGGGGCGGGTGGAGGTGTAGAGCGCGGTGACCGCGAGGGCGTCGCCCCGCTCCTGACCCCGCACCACGAGGTCGACGGTTCCGGCGGCGAGGGCGGCCCGCGGGTCGACGGGCGCGGCCACCTCGGCAGGGGGCTCGGTGACGGCCTCCACCAGATCGGCCGGACCCTCGGCCACGACCCGCGGCGGGTTGCGCTCGGCGAGGCCCTCCTCCAGCAGGGCCAGCTGGATGCCCCCCCACAGAACCAGCGGGTAGAACAACAGCGGGAAGCCCAGGGAGAACACCAGCACGTGTACGTCGCGCAGGGCCTCGGTGAGCTCTCGACGGGCGACGGCGAAGGCCGTGCGAAGCAGGGTGGGCTGGGCCATGGGCGCGGACTGTACCAGCCGGGGCG
>JBDQIL010000523.1:0-4295 GCA_040264415.1 Myxococcota bacterium | reverse complement strand
GACTGGTTGACGTTCTTCGCCTGGGCGAGCGCAGCGACGCCGGCCTGCTGCATGATCTGCAGCTTGGTCAGGTTCGAGGTCTCGGCGGCGAAGTCGGTGTCTTCGATGCGGCTCCGGGCCGCCGAGTTGGCCTCGGTGAAGACCTGCGAGTTGTTGAGCGCGCTGTCGAGGCGGTTCTGCACTGCGCCGAGGGTGGAGCGGCCCGCGTTGACCGAGTCGAGCGCCGTGTCGAGGGCCGTGATGGCCGCCTGGGCGTCAGACGAGGTCGACAGGTCGAGGGCGCCGGCGTCGACCCCGAGGGTGGTGGCGCGAAGGTCGATGAGCGAGATCGAGATGCGGCTGTCGGCGCTGTCCTGAATGCCGACCTGCACCTCGATGGAGGTGCTCGAGTTGTCGGTCAGCGACACGCCGTTGAACTGGGTCACCGAGCTGATGCGAGCGATCTCGTCGGCGAGCTCGATGTACTCATCCTGGATGTAGGCGCGCTCGTCGTCGTCGAGGGTCTCGGAGGACGACTGGACGGCCAGCTCGCGCATCCGCTGCAGCATGTCCGTCACCTCATTGGTGGCGGCCTCAGCGGTCTGGATGATGGAGATGCCGTCGTTGGTGTTGCGCATGGCCTGGCGGGTCGAGATGACCGAGGTCTCCAGGTTGGTCGCCACGCCGAGGCCCGCCGCGTCGTCTGCCGCAGAGTTGATCCGCAGACCGCTGGAGATGCGGTGGAGGCTGACAGCCAGGGACTTGTTGGTCCGGCCGAGCTGGCCGGACGCCATCATCGCGGCGACATTGGTGCGAACGGTCATCGACATTCGGGTTCTCCAGAGGCGCTCGTGCGAAGCGCCTATTGCATGCGGGGGGTTGGGGGACGCGCTGGCGAGGGCCGAGAACGTCGATCCTGATCATCGGCCGGCGGGGATCTTGTGCGCAGCAACGGCACAATTTTGTCCAACCCGGCGCCGCCTCGTTCTTCGGGTTCACAAGTTTCTACCTAAAGCATCCACCACCTGCCACGCCCGAGATCCGACAAAAGTTCTTCAACCCCTCAACTCGGCTGCGGGGCCATCCGAAGACGGTCTGTTCATTGTCCCCGCAGGCCATGGTCGACCATCGAGGGAGCGCGAGACAGCCACTGGACTCGCGGGATATGGGGCGGTCCCCGCGCACCCCGAGGACCCCGTGCGACCGCTACGCTGCGCCGCTGTCCTGATCGCCATGTCCATGGCGTCGGTCTCTGCGGCTGCGCCGGGCCCCCAAGACGCCGCCGAGGCGACTCGGCTGGCCGAGGACATGAGCAAGCTGGCCGAGCGGGGGTTCTGGAAGGGGGTCGACCGGCGGTATCGCGAGCTGCTCGCGTTGCAGGCCGCGACAGACGTGGTGGTGTCGGCAGACGACCACCTCACCGGCGCAGATGCCGCTCGAAACCTCGGACTCATCGCCGACCTCATGGCCCGGCTCGACCGGGCGGCGGCGGCGGGTGCCCCCGTAGACGAGGCCATCGCCCGCGTCCAGAGGCGCTTCGGGTGGGCCGAGCTCGCCATCGAGAGCCGCGGATCCGACGTGCCGCTGGTGCTGGCCCGGGAGCCCTTCGAGCTCGACGCCCGGCAGGCGCTGGAGGCGGCCCGGGCCCAACTCGACGAAGATCGTCGGTTCGCCGGCTACCTGCCCGTGGGCGACTACACCCTGGGGCCCGAGACCTTCGAAGTTCGGTCCGGTGACGCGCCCACGCAGGTCAGCATCGGCGGTCGTGGCCGGCCCATCGACAAGCCGCCGCCGTCCGCGCGACCGCCCGCAGACCCGCAGGCCGGCCGGCTGCTCGTTCGCCTGGCCGCAGGTGCGGCGGGCGCAGGCTGGGCCCTCGAGGGCGTTCAGCCGGTAGCCGCGACGGGCTTCTCTCCGTCTCTGGCCCTCGGCGGCCGTCTGGCGCTGAACGACGCCTTGGGGCTGCAGGCCGAGGTGGGCTGGACCGGTCTGATGGGCCGCGGCCGCTCCAGCGACGGCGCCGCCTCCTACAACCTCGGCGTCGCGCAGATCGCGGCCACCGGCGCGTGGTCCGGCTGGCGGGTGACGGGGGGGCCCGTCTACGGCTTCGGCGCAGGGCGAGTGCAGGGCCTCGACGAGCAAGCGGCGGTCGAAAGCTGCCAACCCAGCGCCTGCACCAACACCAGCCAGCTGGGCCGCGTCGAGACCGCCGACCACTGGCTGCGGGGATCGGTGGCGGGCCCGGGGGCCGCGCTCGCCGTCGCCCGGGAGCTCGACAGTGACGGGCCGGTCGGCACCGCCGTGGGCCTGCGCCTGACCGGGCTGTCCGACGGAGATCGGCTCTACACGGTCGGTCAGGTCGAGCTGACGCTCGGGCTGGCCCTGGAGCGGCGATGAAGGACATGGCCTGGCTGCTGCTGCCGTTGTTCGGCTGCGTGTCGGATTGGACGCTGCAGGATCGCGATGGCGACGGCTACACCGTGGTGCAGGGCGACTGCGACGACGACGAGCCCGAGGTCTACCCGGGGGCGGTCGAGTCGTGCGACGCCCTCGACAACGACTGCTCGGGCCAGGTGGACGACCTCGATGAGGGCTCCACCGACCCCGAGGCCGAGGTGCTCTACTACGACCGCGACGACGACGGCTTCGGGCTCGAGTACGCCGAGACGCGGTGCGCCGATCCCGACCAGCGGCCCGGCAAGGTGGACAACGACCTCGACTGCGACGACAGCAACGGCGACCTGCGGCCCGACGCGCTCGAGTGGTGTGATGGGGTGGACAACGACTGTGACGGCGTCATCGACCCCGCCACGTCGCAAGACACCCTCGAGTGGTGGCCAGACGCCGACCAAGACGGGTACGGCGACGCCACGGCGAGCTCCCAGATGGCCTGCGACGCGCCCGTCGACGCTGATGGGCGCACCTGGACCGACAACGCGCTCGACTGCGACGACAGCGACCCGACCACCAACCCGGGCGCGCCAGAGATCTGCGACGACGACATCGACCACGACTGCAACGGCGATCCGACGACCGCCTGCCGCTGACCCACCACCACCGCGGCCTGCGCGGGGGCGCTGCGCGGGGGGTGTCGTCGCGGTTCGCCGTCGGCAGAGGGGTCGCCCAATCCGCCACATGGATCGATCGGCCCGATGGGGCCGGCTAGGGCGCGAGCGCCGCGACCTCGAGGGTCGCCGCTAGCCGCAGCTCGGCGTCGCCCACCTCGCGGCCGAGGGCAGCCGCGCGCTGGTCGAGGTCGACCACGTCTACCTCGGCCTCAGCCAGCTGCTCGCCCTCGTCGTCGCGTTCGATGGCGACCGACAGGCGGTGGCTGAGCAGCTTTCGCCGGGCGACAGCCCGCAGGCGCTCGAGGGCCGCCTCACAGGCCTCGAGCTGCTCGTCGAAGCGGGCTCGCAGCCCCTCCGCTGCGCCGATCTGCGCCCCGAGGGCGGCGCGCTGGCGCTCGACGCGGGCCGTCTCCGCGTCGGCCTCGGGCTGCCCGAGGGCCCGGTTCGCCGCCCGGATCTCGACCGCGATGCGATCGAGGTCGGCCAGGCGGGTCCGCGCCCGACGGAGGGTGTGGTCGAGGGCCGCCATGCGCTGGCGGAGCACCGACGCGGCCGGCGCCGACTCGAGCAGCCCCTGGCCAACGGGCTCGACCCAGGTGTGGCGAAGGAAGGCCGAGACCGCCCGGGTCATTCGCCGACGGGCGGCCTCGAGGTCGGCGGGAGGGCCGAGGGCAGCGCGGCCCGAGCCCGCCCCCAGTCGCCGCGCGCCCAGGGCCGCCAAGAGCGCCGCCAACGCTCCCGCCGCCACCCACGGCGAGCTGGCGAGCACCCCCACCAGCGCGGCGATCCCGAGGAACGCGAGCAGGGCATCTGGGGCCACTGGACCGCGTGGCACGAGGGCCGTGCGCCGGGTGCTGGCGGCTTCGGCGCCTCGGAGCTCGGAGAGCCCCTGCTGGAGCGCGCCCAGGCGGCCGGCCAGCGCCGGCGCCGCCTGAGCCCCGCCATCGCGAACCAGGGGGAGCAGCCCCGCATACAGCAGCGCCTCCTCCCACTCCTGGGCGGACAGGGTCGCGGCGCCGTCGGCCCGATCGGGCAGGAGCGCGGTCAGGTAGTCCGAAGCCACCACCACCCGCGGGACCGCGTCGCGGGGGTCGGCGCCCGAAGACGCCAGGAGGGCCAGGGGGTCGGCGGGGGTCTCGGCAGCCATGCGGTCATCCTATGCCACCACGCGGTCGTCGAGGCGGCAGAGGCTCCCGCCGCCGGCCAGCCTCGGGGTGCCGGGGGTGACGTCGGGGGTGACGTCGGGGG
>JBDQIL010000522.1:0-4303 GCA_040264415.1 Myxococcota bacterium | reverse complement strand
GGTGTCGACCGAGCTGTCGGCGTCGTCGATGTCTCCGTCGCAGTCGTCGTCGATGCTGTTGCAGATCTCGGTGGCGGCGCCATTGACGCCGGCGTCGTTGTCGTCGCAGTCTTCATCGTCGCCGAAGCCGTCGCCGTCTGAATCGACCGTCA
Organism: Myxococcota bacterium; assembly: GCA_040264415.1. Taxonomy (GTDB): domain Bacteria; phylum Myxococcota_A; class UBA796; order UBA796; family UBA2385; genus M30B51. The sequence goes on along the minus strand of JBDQIL010000522.1, from coordinate 4,151 downwards.
GGGCGCCGGTGTCGACCTCGCCCTCGCCGGTGGTGGACTTGTCGCCGGTGCGGCAGCCGAGGGCGAGGAGCAGGGATGAGGAGGCGGTGAGAAGGGCGACGCGCACGGCATGCTCCGGGGTGGTTCCACGGAGTGTAGCCGAGCCGGAGGGGGGTGTCGGGTCGAACCTGCCCGTCGGTGCGCGTGGGGCTGGCAGCGGAGCGGATCCCGGGCGCTGCTGTCCCGGCCGGCGCGTCGACCGGATCCAGCGGGCCCCGCCGAAGGCCCCACCGTTCGATGTTGTGGGGCCGCTCTCGCGCCGGTAGTCTGACGGCCGCCTCCGAGGAGCCCCCATGCGATCCCCCCCCCGCGCCGATCTCCCTGACCTTCGCCCTGACCCTCGGCTTGACCCTCCTCCTGGCCACGGGTTGTTCCGGCTCCAAGGGCGACGGGGGAGACGACTCCGGATCGGCCGCCTCGGGCGACCCCGTCGCTGCGGTCGATGAGGACGGGGACCGCTTCTCGGAGGACGAGGACTGCGACGACCGCGACCCTGCGGTCAACCCGGGCGCCCCGGAGGTGCTCGACTGCACCGACAACGACTGCGATCCCGCCACGGGGGACGACCCCGCCGAGGGGCTGCTGCTCTGGGTGGACGCCGCCGGCGAGGCCACCGACCTCTCGGACGCCGACCTCACCCAGGGCGCCTCGCTCGGCGCCGGGACGCTGGTCTCGTGTGGCGGCACCTGGGTGGTCGAGCTGGCGGTCGACGAGGCGCTGACCGTGATCGGCGGTGGCCCCGACGTCACTCGATTCGAGAGCCGCGGCCGTCAGGAGGTCTTGCAGATCGACAACGTCGGCGAGGGCGTCACGGTCACCGGCGCGACGCTCAGCGGCGGCCAGGCCCGCGCCATCGACCTCTACCGGACGACGCTCGCGCTCACCGACGTCCACATCGTGGACAGCGAGACCAGCGACTCGGGCGGTGGCATCTACGCGGACTCCAGCCACCTGGTCCTCCGCGACTCCGAGCTCACCGGGAACACCGCGGGCAACGCCGGGGGCGGGATCGCCGCCAGCAGCTCGACGGTCGAGCTGGTCGGGGTGCGGGCGAGCGGCAACACGGCCGCGCGCTTCGGCGGCGGGATCTATGTCGCGGACTTCGGCGGCGGGCTGATCGCAGAAGACCTCGAGGTGACCGACAACGCCGCGGAGTTCGGCGGCGGGATGTACATGGTCGGTGACCAGACGTTCCGCCTCGACCGGTTCGTGTTCTCCGGCAACGAGGCGTCGATCGCCGGCGGTCTGCACCTCAGATCAGACGACGCCCAGCTCAGCGACGGGGCGTTCACCAGCAACGTCGCCAGCGACATCGGGGGCGCGATCTACTGCAAAGACAGCGTCTCGAGCACCGGGCTGGCCTTCACCGGCAACGAGGCCCGAAACCAAGGCGGCGCCGTCTACACCGAGGCTCCCTTCGACGTGGCCGGGCTCACCGTGACCGAGAACAGCGCGCGAGAGGGCGGCGGCTTCTTCCTCGCGAGCTCCGGGACCCTCGAGGCGACCGACGCCGGCTTCAGCGACAACAGCGGTGGGGACATCTACTTGTCCATCCCCGACAGCGAGTACACCGTGACCTCGGACACCGTGAGCTGCTCGGCAGACACCTGCGACGAGGGGCGGTAGAGCCGGTCCGTCCGCCCACCGCGCGCGGCCGCCCGAACAGCCGGCCCGAACAGCCGGAAGGAGAGACGGTGGCTCAGGCGTCGATGCGGGCCTGCGCAGCGGCCACGTCGTCGGGCCGCTCGAGGCGCTCCCACTGCAGGCGCGCCATGCGCCACGCGTGGCGGGCGCGCTCGGTCTCGCCGGCGGCGGCGGCGAGATCGCCGGCCCGCTGGGCGGCCACCGCCACGTCGTGCTCCACCCAGCCGGTCTCGGTGAGCGCCTCGATCGCCGCAGCGCTGTGGTGATCCCACCCCTCCCAGTCGCCCGCCTGGGCCACGCACGCGAGCAGGAACGCGTGCACGATGCCCACCATGGCGCGGTGGCCGGACGCCGTGAAGGCGTCGAGGCTCGTGTGCAGCAGCGGCGCGGCCTCTTCTCCGCGGCCGCGCTGCAGCAGCACCTGAGCGAGGTTGAGCCGGACCACGTGCGCGTCGTCGGCGCCCAGCTCGTCCATGCGCGCGAGCGCGTCGCGGTAGCGGGCCTCGGCGGCGTCGAGGTCGCCGCGCAGGCGGGCCACCTCGCCCAGCTCGTTGGTGCAGCTCGCCACCCCGAAGCGGGCGCCCACGCGCTCGAACAGGGCGAGGGCGCCTTGGAAGCGGGTCATGGCCTTCTCGAGGTCGCCCTGCTGCTTGGCCACGCGTCCGAGCAGCCAGCCGCACGACGCCTGGGGGCGCTCCTGGCCGGCCATCGCCGCCCGCGCCCGAGCCTCTTCGAGGATGGGCACCGCGCGGGCCAGCCGGCCGTGCTCGATGAGCGCGCGGCCCTGCTCGAGCAGCGCGAGCGAGATCAGACCGTGATCGTCGTCTTGGCGGGCCATCTCCTCTGCCTGGCGCAGTCGTCGCCAGGCCCACGGGAAGGCGCCCGCGCGGTGCAACAGCACGCCTTGGTGGACCCGGGCGCGGGCCAGCACGTCGCGCCAGCCGTTGATCCGGGCCTCTGCGATGGCGGTGTCGACCCGCTCGACGGCCTCTTGGGCGCGGCCCTGGATGCGCAGCACCCGCAGGCGGAGGAACCAACCCGTGGCGTGGAGCGGGTCTTCGGGCGGCAGCCCCAGCCGGCGAATGGCGGCTTGGCGCTCGTCGAGAAGGCGCTCCGCTGCGCTGCCGTCGCCCCCGGTGAGCCGCTCGCGGGCGGCCTGCAGCAGGTAGCCGAGGGCGTCGCGATCGTCGCCGGACTCGAGCAGGTGCCAGGCGATGCGCTCGGACACGCCGGTCTTCTGGGCGTGGCGCACCTCGAGCACCGACGCGCAGGCGCGGTGCCAGTCGGTCTGCCGGTCGGCGTCGCGGGCCCGCCACAGCAGGCTCTCCCGCAGCATGGGGTGGGTGAAGTGCCAGCCGTCGCCGTCGGGATCGACCCGAGCGAGGCGCAAGACCAGCAGCCGGCCCAGCAGGTGACGCACGTCGGCGCGCACGCCCGTGCGGGCGCAGACCGCGCGCCAGTCGCCGTCCGACACCTTGTCGCCCAGGGTGGCGGCCAGCTCGAGCGCCTTGGTCTCGGGGTCGCCGTATCCGTCGAGCAGGCGGTCGACGCGGCTGCGCCACACCGCGCGCAGATCGTCGGGCAGGTGCAGCGGCACGCCAGGCTTCAGGCGGAAGCCCTTGCCGCCGGGCTCGAGCACCCCGCGGCTCACCCAGTCGCCGATGAGCTGCACGGCGAAGAGTGGGTTTCCGGCGGTGCGACGGGTCACGCGGGCCACGAGCTCGCCGTCCATGCCGAGCAGGGTGCGCACGAGCTGCGCGTGGGCGTCGGGGGAGAGCGGCCCGATCTCGACCACGCGACCGTCGTCGCGCTGCCCCAGCCGCTCGAGGGCGATGGCCTCGTCGGGGCGCTCGACCAGGGCGGCCTCTTGCGCGGTGAGCACGACGAAGATGGGCGCGGGGCGTTGGGCCTGGCGCTCGAGCAGCCACTCGGTGAAGGCCAAGGCGTCGGCGCCCCACTGCACGTCGTCGACCAGGAGCACCAGCGGGCGGGTGAGTGGATCGAGGCGCTCGAGCACCCGCGCGAGCACGGTGAAGCGCTCGCGCGGGTGGTCGAAGCGAACGACTGGTGCGCCGGCCTTCACCTCGTCTTCGGTGGCCGGGCACAGCAACTCGGTGAGCGCGACCACCGCGTCGGGCTTGACCAGCCCGTGTCGCGCGGCCATGCGCTCGACGCGGCCCAGCACCTGGGCGCGGGGGAGGTTGGCGCACCGCAGGTGGCGCGCGACCATGGCGGAGAGGCCGGTGCCGGGGCCGTCAGCGGCGCTGTGGCGGGCGCGCAGCACGGTGGCGCCGCCGCTGGCGTGGGCCAGCTGGCCGACCCACTCGGCCAGGCGGGTCTTGCCGCTGCCTGCCGGGCCCCGCAGCACGATCGAGTGGGCGCGGCCGGTCTGCTCCACCCGCACGAGGCCCTCCCAGATGCGGTCGCGCTCGGTGCCGCGGTCGACGACGGGGATGGTGCGCAGGCCG
>JBDQIL010000521.1:0-4304 GCA_040264415.1 Myxococcota bacterium | reverse complement strand
GCTCAGATGCGGGGGGCTCGGGAGGGGTCGCCGCCAAGCCACCGCACGACAGCGACAGCGCGCCGAGCAGCCCCCAGGCGGCCCGATGATCAGCTCTCACCCTTGGCCTGGGGCACCTGGGCGGTGGAGAGGCTGCCGTAGCTGGCCAGGTACTCGGCCGGCGTGAGCGGCTTGGGCTGGTAGCTGCCCCACGGGTTGTAGAGCTGGATGAGGCTGCCGTCGACCACGTGATCGAAGCTGTAGCCGTGCCACCCGATGACCTCCTTCTCGGGCAGGATCATGCCCTTGAACTCGGCGGTCACCTGCAGATCGCTCGACGCCTCGGGCGCCTTGCCCTCGGTGTAGGACAGCGACAGCGTGTTGTCGTCGTAGACCACCTCGCCGTCTTCGACATGCGAGCCGCGGAAGCCGCCGGTCTTGTCTCCCTCGCGTCCGGTGTCGCGGGCCGTGCCCACGTTGCCCGACAGGTCTTCGACCCGCACGGTGCCCGGCTCGAGGTGGTTCCACTTGTGGGCCTGCTTGACCGTGCCGGTCCAGGTGTTCTCGTTGCGGGTCTTGCGCATGGGGGTCTGGGTCTCGACCTCGCCGGTGGAGTTCGAGCCCGTGTAGATGGCCAGCCCGTCGGCCTTGGCCTTCTCGAAGAACGGGATGACCTCGTCTTCAGAGAGCTGGCTGGTGTTCTGGTAGGAGGCCGGGTTGCCGGTCATCTCCTCCATGGCCTTCGAGCCGTAGCCGCCGTCGCCCATCTCGGGGAAGCCGCCCTTCCACTGGGCGTAGGCCTTCTCGTAGATGGCGCCCCACACGGTCGAGTCGTTGTCGTCGGCGTAGGCCGGGTCGAGCGAGCTGCCCTTGGTGGGCAGGTAGCCATCGACCTCGATCCAGACCTCTTGGGTCTTGGGCTTGCCCGTGGCGCGGTCCCAGCCGGCCTCTTCGAAGAAGCGGCACTTGTACATGCCGGTCTTGTCGTCGTAGACGATGCTCTCGCGCAAGAACTCGGGGTTGGCCATGCCCACGGCGTTCATGGCGGCCACGAAGTAGCAGTCGGCGAGGCCGCCCTGCTGCACGGTGCGGCCGTCGGCGCCCTCGGGCATCGACTGGTCGCCCGCGAAGTGGGTCCAGGTGTAGTCCTCCATCAAGGCGCTGTTGTCGTCGTCTTTGAACAGGCGGGGCTGGTCGCTGAACAGGGCCTGGTTGACCCAGCCGGTGGACTCGGCGTCGCCCTGGCGGAAGGCGATCTCGACGAAGCCATCGCTCACGCTCTTGATGCGACAGGCCGTGCCGTCGGCGATGCTCATCGACACCGTGCTGTCGGCGGCCGGGCCGCTGTGCACGTCGATGGCGCCCCCGTCTCGGCCGATCACCGCCCCGTACAGGCCGGTGCGCACGTCGACCGGGCGGCGCGCCAGGTCGGGGTTGGCGTCTTCTTCGGCCTCGTGGATGGTGTCGAGGATCTGATCGTCGCCGTCTTCGACCGGGGCGGGGCCATCGACCGCCGGGGTGGAGATGTCGGTCGAGGGCGAGTCGATGGTGGGAGCGGGGGCCGGGCCGTCTTCTTCTTGGTCCGACGAGCCGAACCAGCTCAGGGGGCTGAAGTCGGACCAGTCGAAGTCGGCCATCCACGAGTCGCCGCCGAACCAATCACCCCAGTCGCCCTGCTTCTCCATGTCGGAGTCGCCGACGCGGTGGCGGAGCTGGTCTTGCCGGGCGGCGTATCCGCGGCCGCCGCCGCCGCCAGACGCGCGCTGGGGCGCGGCGACAGCCTGGGCAGAGGCCGGGCGGGCGTGGCGCTTGGACATGGAGGCTCCCGGGAGAACTGGCCGCAGAACCGCCATTCTACCCGACGCGCCGGCTGCCGGACAGGGGCGTGCAATCGGAGGGCGACCGGGCGACCCCCGGGCCCCCGGCCCCGCGTTGACTCGGCGCGCCGCAGTCGGTGGAGTACGGCTCCTGTCTCGCCGAGAGGGCCCATGCTGCTCGCCACCACCGCCACCCGCACGCTCACCGTGCCCGCCACGCTCGACACCACCTGGGCGCTCATCGCCGACGTGCCCGACTCGGTCTCCCACTTCGACGGGCTGGCTGCCTTCGAGCCCGCCGGGCCCGACACCTGGCGGTGGAGCCTGCGCAAGATCGGGACCGGCCAGCTCAGCCTGCAGACCGTCTACACGTGCCGCTACACCGTCGACCCCGCCGCCCGCACGGTGACCTGGGAGCCCGCCGACGCCCCCGGCGACAACGCGCGGGTCGAGGGCTCTTGGACCCTCACCGCCCACGGGGCGGGGTCGCGGCTCGAGCTGGTCAACCTCCTGGCCATCGACATCGGCCTGCCCCGGCTGATGAAGAAGCCCGCGCAGGCGCTGGTCACCCGCGAGAACAGCAGGCTGATCGATCGCTACCTCGCCAACCTCGCGACCACCCTCGGCGGGGGCGACGGCCGAGCCCGCTGAACCGTGTCAGAACGCCGTGAAGACCGCAGACTCCGCTGCGATGGGGAGACTTGTGCCTGGCCGGATCCTGGTCTAGACTGCGCCCCCAGTCTCGCGCCCGTCCTCGGGCATGGAGTGCTCATTGCCCCGCTCTCTCCTCTTGACGGCCGGCTTGATCGGCTTGCTGGGCTGCAAGACCGAGCCGGCGACCTCAGCGGACGACACCCTCGATCGTGGCCCCGCACCCGAGATCGAGCCTGCGTCGCCCGCCCTGCGTCGGCTCACCCGATCGCAGTACCGCAACGCCGTGACCGACCTCTTCTCGGTCGACCTCTACATCCCCACCAACCTCGAGCCCGACAACGAGGTCGAGGGCCTGCTCAGCCTGGGGGCCAGCACCACCAGCGTGTCGTCGTACGGCGTCGAGCTGTATGAAGACGCGGCCTTCCTCATCGCCGAGCAGGTGGTCGAAGACGCGGCGGGCTGGGCGGCGGCGGTGCCCTGCGAGCCCGCCTCGTCGAGCGACGCCGACTGCGCGGGCGAGGTCATGGCGGGGGTGGCCACCCGGGCCTGGCGGCGCCCGATCACCGACGACGAGCTCAGCCGGCTCACCGACCTCACCGCGGCCGTGGGGGCCGACAGCGGCGACTTCGCCACCGGCGTGACCTACGGCCTGGCCGCGATCCTCCAGTCGCCTCACTTCCTGTACCGGGTCGAGCACGGCGACGGCGACGGCACCCAGCGCCCGCTCACCGACTGGGAGCTCGCCTCCCGCCTGAGCTTCCTGCTGTGGAACTCCATCCCCGACGACGAGCTGCTCGACGCGGCCGCCGCCGGCGAGCTGCACGACGACGCCGGCCTCGAGGCCCAGGCCCGCCGCATGCTCTCCGACGACCGGGCCCGCCAGGGGATCCGCAACCTGTTCACCGAGGTCTACCACCTCTACGAGCTCGACAGCCTGGGCAAAGACCCGACGGTCTTCCAGCACGCCAGCCCCGACCTGGGCCCCGCGGCCCGCGAAGAGACCCTGCTCCTCCTCGAAGAGATCATCCTCGACGACGACGCCGACTTCCGCACGCTGTTCACCAGCCAGCGCACCTGGGTAGACCGCCGGCTGGCGGCCCTCTACAGCGTGGCCGCGCCCACCGACGAGGGCTTCGGTCCGGTCGAGCTGCCCGCCAGCGGCCGCCGACGCGGCCTGCTCGGCCAGGCCAGCTTCCTGCTCACCCAGAGCCACCCCACCAGCTCGTCGGCCACCAAGCGCGGCAAGTTCGTCCGCACCACGGTGCTGTGCCAAGACATCCCGGCGCCGCCGGCCGACGTCGACACCTCGATCCCCGAGGCCGACGCCACGTCGCCCACCCTGCGCGAGCGCCTCGAGACGCACCTCGAAGACCCCACCTGCGCGGGCTGCCACAAGCTCACCGACCCCATCGGCCTGGGCTTCGAGAACTTCGACGGCATCGGGCGGTGGAGAGACACCGAGAATGGCGCGGTCATCGACGCCACCGGCGACCTCGACGGGTCGAGCTTCAGCGACGCCTGGGGCATCGGGGCGGTGGTCGCCGACCACCCGTCGCTGTCTCGCTGCATGACCCGACACCTGTACCGCTACGGCACCGGCCACATCGAAGGCGACAGCGAAGACGCGCTGCTCGACTGGCTCAACCTGGGCTTCCAGGCGAACGGCCACAGCTTCCAAGACCTGCTCGTAGACACCATCCTGAGCGACGGCTTCCGCACCGTGGGAGAGCTCCAGTGACCGCCTCCGACCGCATCATGAATCGCCTGAGCTGGCTCTGGCAGCCCGGTGGCCTGGTGACGGCCGCCGGCCGGCCCGCCCGCCCGCAAACCCGCTCCCGCGCCCTGGGCCCGCTC
>JBDQIL010000520.1:0-4305 GCA_040264415.1 Myxococcota bacterium | reverse complement strand
GGGGGTCACCTCTGCCCGGTCGCCGGCCATCACGGCGGCGCGCTGCATGGCGTGGCGCAGCTCCCGGAGGTTGCCCGGCCAGGGGTGCTGCCGCAGGGCGTCCTGGGCCGCCGAGCCCAGCGCGCGCGCGGCGCGGCGGCCCACCAGGCCGGCGGCCTCGTCGAGGAAGTGCCGCGCCAGCAACAGGATGTCGTCTCCCCGGTCTCGCAGGGGGGGCAGGGTGACCTCGACGCCACGGAGACGCCAGAAGAGGTCGTCTCGGAAGGCGCCGTCGGCCACGGCCCGGTCGAGGTCGCGGTTGGTGGCGGAGACCAAGCGGACGTCGACCGTGCGGGGGCGTGAGGCGCCCACCGGCAGCACCTCGCCCGACTCGAGGGCGCGCAGCAGCCGCACCTGGGTCGCTGGCTCGAGCTCGCCGACCTCGTCGAGGAAGAGCGTCCCGCCGTGGGCCTCCTGAAACAACCCCGGCCGCGCCCGGTCGGCGCCCGTGAACGCGCCCTTCTCGTGCCCGAACAGGGTGCTCTCGAGCAGGTTCGGCGGCAGCGCGCCGCAGTTGACCGCCACCAGCGGGCCCCGGGCCCGCGGGCTGCCGACGTGGACCCGCCGGGCGAGGAGCTCTTTGCCGGTGCCGTTCTCGCCGGTGATGAGGACCGGCAGCGCGGTGGGGGCCACCCGATCGGCCAGCTCGACGGCCGCCTGGAAGGGCGCCGAGCTGCCGAGCATGGCGTTCGCCGGGCCCGCCTCGAGCTGGAGCACGATGAGCAGCACGTCGGGATCGACGGGCTTCCGGAGCAGGTCGAAGGCCCCCCGCTGGATGGCGGTCACGGCGGGCTCGGTGCCTGCGGCGCCGGTCATCACCACCACCTTGGCGTGGGGCGCCCGCGTCAGGATGTCGTCGAGCAGCCGCAGGCCCTCGCTCGCGCGCTGGGTCGGCGGCAGCATCAGGTCGAGCAGCACGAGATCGGGCGCGGCCTTGTCGAGCGCGAGCCGGGCCGCGTCGGGGTGCCCCGCCTCGCTCAGCAGGTAGCCCTCCGACGCGATGAGCCCGCGATAGACGCGGCGAAGGGCGACGTCGTCTTCGATCCAGAGCAGATGCATGCCGTCCCCGTAGCCTGCCGCCGTCCGTGGTAGCGTCGCCGCCCGACCCCGAGAGGCCTCTCGTGTCCGAAGCGTTGACCTGGGACGAAGCCCGCCGAAGCCCCTGCCGGTCGTGCGCGGCCCCCTGCTGCACCGTGCTGCCGCTCTACGACTTCGCCGTGCGGTCGCTCCCCGATCTCGACTACGCCCTGTACCTGCTCAACTTCGACCGCATCGAGCTGGCCTTGATGGAGGACGGCCAGTGGCGAGCGCACTACCGCGCCCCCTGCCGCAACCTCGACCTCGAGACCCGCGGCTGCCGCGTGCACAGCACCCCCGACCAGCCGGCGGTGTGCCAGAAGTACGACGCCCAGGCCTGCTTCTACCGGCCCATCTTCTCGGAGTCCGGCTACGGGCGCATGGTGCGCATGGACCGCGGTCGGGTGGAGGCCTGGGCCAGCGGCTGCCGCTTCAACGACCTCCGCGAGCTGGTGGCCGCCCCGCCCCACGACGGCCTGCTCGACTGGCTGCCGCCGATGGCGCCAGTGCCCGACTCGGCTACCCCACCGGAGCTGCCCCCCGACCCCGTGATGGCGGCTTGGCGGGCCCTCGCGCGGGGAGAGGCGACGCCTGAGCCGGCCGCAGCCCGCTCTTGGGCCGAGCTCCGTCAGCCCTGCGACGGCTGCGCGGCCTGGTGCTGCGCCCACCTGAGCTTTCCGCACGGGACGCCCCAGAACGCCAGCCAGGTCGACCACCTGCGCTTCGCGCTGGGCTTCCCCGGGGTCGAGGTCGGCGTCGACGCAGCCGGCAACTGGACGCTCGAGGTGCGCACCCGCTGTAGACATCTTGTAGACACCGTGAGTGGTGGTCGCTGCGGCGTCTTCGGTCAGGAGGAGCGGCCGGGCGTGTGCCGGAGGTACGACGCGATGTCCTGCGCCTACCGGGGTCGCCTCTCTCGGCCGCGGCCGGCGGGCGCGGCGCGGGTCACCGCCGACGCCTTCGACTCGGTGGCGGCGGGCTTCGCCTTCGACGCCGGCGGCGCGGTGATCCGTCGGCCCGATCTGACCGAGATCGTGGCGCGGGTCGAGGCAGCGTGGGCGTCCGCCGATCCAGCGTGAGCGCTGGGTGAGCCCAATCAGGCGAGCTGGGTTGGCCCAGTAGGGAGCCCGTCCCACAGCTCGAGCTGCTCGCCCAGCGGCGCCCCCTCGAGGCCGCTCAGCCCCACCCCGAGCAGGCGCCCCGGGCGTCGGCCCGCCTCGGTCTTGGCGAGGAGCCCCCGCGCGACCGCGGCGACCACGTCGGGGTCGGCGGTGGGTCGGGTGAGCGTCTCGCTCCGGCTCACGGTGGTGAAGTCGCTGTAGCGCACCTTGACGCTCACCGTGCGCGCGACCCGCCCCCGCTTGCGCACGCTCTCGGCGACCCGGTCTGCCTGGGCGCGGGCCACCGCGATGAGCTCTCCCATCTCGGTCTGGTCTTCGGCGAAGTTGCGCTCGGCGCTGTGACTGCGCCGCCTTCGGTGGGGCACGACCGCGCGCTGCCAGTCGCCGCGCGCCATGCGCACCAGCGCGTGGCCGTGGCTGCCCATCAGGACGGCCACCGTGGCGGGGTCCGCCCGATAGAGATCGCCGATGGTGTGGAGGTCGTGTTCGTGGAGCTTCTGGGCGCTCACCGGCCCCACCCCCCACAGACGCTCGACCGGCAGGGGGTGCAGGAAGGCGAGCACCTGCCCCGGCGGCACGACCGTGAGCCCGTCGGGCTTCTGAAATGCGCTGGCGATCTTGGCGACGAACTTCAGGTGGGAGACGCCGACCGACGCCGTGAGCCCCAGCTCGGCCTGGATGCGGGCCCGCAGGTGCTCGGCCACCCGGGTGCCGCTGGGCTCGCCCAGCGCGTTGTCGGTCACGTCGAGGAAGGCCTCGTCGATCGAGAGGGGCTCCACCAGCGGGGTCACCGTGCGGAGGATGGAGAAGACCGCCTTCGACACCTCCTGGTAGCGCCGGAACCGCGGGGTCACGAAGGTGAGCGCGGGGCAGAGGCGCAGCGCCTGGGCGGCGTTGGTGGCCGACCGCACGCCGAAGGCGCGGGCCTCGTAGCTGGCGGCTGCCACCACCCCGCGGCCCTTGGGGCTGCCGCCCACCGCGATGGGGCGGCCGCGCAGCTCGGGATGGTCGAGCTGCTCCACCGACGCGTAGAAGGCGTCCATGTCGAGGTGGAGGATCTTGCGTACGGGAGCGGTCACTGCGGCGATCGTAGCGCCCGGCGGCCCGGCCATCAGGGCGCCCAGAGCACCCCGTCGCTGGTCTCGACCACTTCGCAGACCGCCGACGGGCTGAACGGTGTGAAGACCAGCGCCATGTTGCACATCTCGTCGTCGGCTGTGAGCCCGTAGGTGACGGCCTGATCGGTGGTGTTGTTCCAGGTGCAGGCGTACTCGAAGCCCTGGCCCGCGGGCACCGTGATGGGGGGGGCGTACTGGATGATCTTCGGGTCGTGCCAGTCGTCGTTGTCGTAGAAGATCTCGCCCGCATCGACCCCGTCGAAGGGCGCGATCGTGAAGCGAACCCCGAGCTGGTGCATGTGGGAGGCGAGGAACAGGATCTCGACGTCCTCGTTCATGACGCAGCGGGTCCACTCGGTGGTCTCGGCCCCGGCGGGCAGCGCGATGGTCTCGTCCCGGACCTGCCCCCCCCAGATGCGCTCGGTGACGTCGTCGGGGTCGATGGTCCAGGCGTTGAGCACGCTGTAGAGCTCGACGGCGGCGTCGGTCGCGTTGACGTAGTGTACCTCGTGGATGACCTGCAGGTTCGGGGGAAGGTCGGCCACGACGCCTTCTGGTAGCTGCATCTCGCCCTCTCCAGCGCCCTGGTTTCCGAAGAACATGAGCTGGTCCGACATCAACGAGGCGTCGCCGTACAGGTCGTTGCAGTCGTAGACGCCCGGGTCGAGGCGGTTGCCGGCGAGCGCGACGGTCGAGAGGGTCATGTGGTGCGTGCCCTCGTTCTGCAGGTACTCGACCCGGTTGATCGGGGCGTAGGCCGTGTTGGGGGAGTCGTAGACCTCGCAGACCCAGCTCTCCGAATGGGGGGGCGCCGTGAACGCGGTCATGGCGAGCTGGAAGCCCTCCCCCGCGGGCGGAGGCGTGAGGGTCGGCGTGGCCGACGGATCGGCCGCGCTGGACGAGTCGGCGGCGTCGCCACCGCAGGCGATGAGCAGCGCGGCGGTGAGCAG
>JBDQIL010000519.1:0-4305 GCA_040264415.1 Myxococcota bacterium | reverse complement strand
GGGGGGGCCGTGGCGGGGCCGCGCCTCGAGCTCGGCCAGCAACTCGCGCGCTCGGCCCACGACCGCCTCGGGCATGCCGGCCAGTCGCGCGCACTGGATGCCGTAGCTGCGGCTCACACCCCCCTCGCGCAGCGTACGCAGGAAGACCACCTTGTCGGCCCACTCGCTCACCGCGACGTGCAGGTTGACCACGCGCTCCTTGTCGTCGGCGAGCGCCACGAGCTCGTGGTAGTGGGTCGCGAAGATGGCCCGCGCCCGGACCCGGTCGTGGACGGCCTCGGCCACCGCCCACGCGATGGCCAGCCCGTCGTAGGTGCTCGTCCCGCGCCCGATCTCGTCGAGGAAGAGCAGGCTGCGGCTGGTGGCCTGGTTGAGGATGAGGGCCGTCTCGGACATCTCCACCATGAAGGTGCTGCGGCCGCTCGAGAGGTCGTCGCTGGCGCCCACCCGGACGAAGATGCGGTCGGCGACGCCGATGCGGGCCTCGTCGGCCGGCACGAAGCTGCCCACCTGAGCCAGCAGCGCAATGAGCGCGACCTGCCGCATGACGGTGCTCTTTCCAGCCATGTTCGGGCCCGTGAGGATGACGAGGCGCCGCTTCGCGTCGAGGCGGAGGTCGTTGGGCACGAAGCGCTCCTCGAGCGCCATGGCCTCGACCACCGGATGGCGCCCCCCCCGGATCTCGAGCTCGGATGAGGCGTCGACCTGGGGGCGCACGTAGCGGCGGTCGACCGCGACCTCAGCCAGCGCGGCGACGCAGTCGATGAAGGCCACGGCGTCGGCGAGGCGCTGGAGCCGGGCCACCTCCCCCGCGGCGCGCTCTCGAAGCTCGCGGAACAGGGCGTATTCGAGCTCTTTGCGGCGCTCGTCGGCGCCCAGCACCTTCTCCTCGAACTCCTTCAGCTCCGGGGTGATGTATCGCTCGCACCCCGCGAGGGTCTGCTTCCGGTGCCACCCGTCGGGCACCTTGTGGAGGTTGGCGTTGGTCACTTCCAAGAAGTAGCCGAAGACCTTGTTGTGCTTGACCTTGAGCGAAGGGATGCCGGTGCGGGTCCGCTCTCGGGCCTCCATCTGCGCGATGGCGCCCTTGCCTTCACGCGCGAGCGTGGTGATCTCGTCGAGATCGGCGTGCGCCCCGCGCCGGATGATGCCCCCCTCGGTGAGGCTCGCAGGGGGCTCGTCCACCAGCCAGCGGTCGATGTCGTCGGCGAGGTCGAGCACCCGGTCGTCGGGGAGGCGCCCCGAGAACGCATCGAGGGCCTCGAGCTCGTCGAGCACGTCGGGCAGCGCCCGCAGTGAGCCCGCGAGGCTGACGAGGTCGCGGGCGTTCGCGGTGCCCTGCGCGCACTTCGTGCCCAGCCGCTCGAGGTCGGCGACCCGCTTGAGGTGCGCCCGCACGAGGTGCCGCAGGGGGCCGTCAACGAGTGCCTGCACGGCATCTTGGCGGGCCCGGATGCGTGACACGTCGACCAGCGGGCGGCTGATCCAGTCGCGAAGCAGCCGCCCCCCCAGTGGGGTGCAGGTGCGGTCGAGCAGGTGCAGCAGCGTGCCCTTGCGCCCGGTGCCGCGGAGCGGCCGGATGAGCTCGAGGTTTCTGCGGGTCGCCTCATCGAGCGCCATGTGCCCGCTGGTTCGGTACGGCTCGATCCGGTGGAGGTTGTCGAGGCCCACCCGGGCGGTGTCGCGGCAGTAGCTGAGGAGCGCCCCCGCAGCCCCCAGCGCGGGGCCCAGCTCGCCCGCGCCGAAGCCGACCAGGTCGACGGTCTGGAGTTGCTGACGGAGGGCGCGGTCCCCGGCTTCGATGTCGAACCAGGCGGGCTCGGGGGACGTGACCGACCGCCGGGCGATGGCGTCGGCGAGCGCGGGTGCGGCGGCCAGCTGGGCGGGCAGCACGAGCTCGCGTGGCTCCATCCTCAGCAGCTCGCCAGCCGCCTCGTCGAGGTCATCGACCTCTGTGAGTCGCAGGCGGCCCGTGGAGATGTCGAGGAAGGCCAGCCCGACGGCGCCGCCGCGCGGCCCCACCAGGGCCCCCGCGAGCCAGCAGGCCTCCCGGGCTTCGACCGTGTCGGGATCCCAGGGCACCCCCGGCGTGACCACGCGGACCAGCTCGCGCTCCATGAGCTTGGCGCCGGCCCGGGGGGCCCGCTGCTCGGCGAGGGCGACCTTGTGGCCAGCCTCGACCAGCCGCCGCAGGTACCCCTCGAGGGCGTGGTACGGCACGCCGGCCATCGGGATGGGGTCGGGATCGTTCTTGTTGCGGCTGGTGAGCGTCAGCTCCAGGGCTTCGGCGGCGACCACCGCGTCCTGGAAGAAGAGCTCGTAGAAGTCCCCCATGCGGTAGAGCAGCAGAGCGTCGGGCACCTCCGCCTTGATCTGGAGGTACTGGCGCATCATGGGCGTGTCGGCGGCGCCCGGCATGGCTCCTCCCGAGGCGGCTACGAGGTGTGGGTCAGGACGAACGCTTGGAAGGCGTCCTCGTCGCCAATCGGCGGCGTGGACGACCAGGTGGCGGTCACCTGCCACCCGTCGAGGCCGGCGACCACCTGTTCGCCCTCTTCGGGCATGGGCGAGCAGACCGCGTAGATCAAGCGGCCACCTGGCGCGACATGGTGCGCGGTGGCGGCCAAGATCTCACGCTGGCGGAGCGACATGGCGAGGGGATCGGTGGGCTGCCGCCGCCAGGTGATCTCGGGGTGGCGCCGCACGATGCCCAAGGCGGAGCACGGCGCGTCGACCAGCACCACGTCGAACTGTCCCAGGTCGGGGTCGGCGCCGTCGAGCCAGTCCCAACACCGGATCGCCTCGGCCTCGAGGCCCGTCCGCGCGAGGTTCTCCCGCACACGGTCGAGCCGGTGCGGCTCGAGGTCGACCGCGGTGACCCGGGCCCCCTGAGCGGCCAGGCGCAGGGTCTTGCCGCCCGGGGCTGCGCACGCGTCGAGCACCCGGAGCGGGGCCCCATCGCCGCCCGGTGGGAGGCAGAGGTCGGCGACCGCCGCGGCCGACGGATCCATCACCCACCACGCTCCATCGGCGAAGCCCGGCAGGTCGGTCACCGCCCCGGTGGGGTCGGTCACCACGAAGGCGCCGGGGACCGCCGCGCCGCCCGCCTGGGCGGGCGTCACCGCGAGGTCGGACCGCGGCCCGTCGCGCCACACGCCCGACAGCGGTGGGGGCTCTCGAAGCCGAGCGACCCAGTCGGGCCACGCCCGCCAGCGGTCCGCCAGCCAGTCGGGAAGGTCGGCGAGGGGGTCGGATGGGAGGTCGCTGGTTTCGGTTCGCCGGAGCACGGCGTTGACCAGGCCGCTCGCCCGGCCAGCCTTGAGGCGCCGACACAGCTCGACGGCCTGGCTCACGGCGGCGTGGCGCGGCGTGCGGCTGAAGAGGAGGTCGAACGCCCCCACGCGGAGCGCGGCCTGTACGGGGGGATCGAGCCTGGCGATCCCGCCCCGCTTGAGGTGGGCGGCGAGGGCGTGGTCGAGGCTGCCCCGGCGGCGGAGCACGCCCAGCGTGAGGTGCCAGGCCAGCCGTCGGTCGGGGCCGTCGGGGGGGGCCACCGATTCGAGGATGTCTTCGGCGTGGGCTCCGTCTTGAACCGACAGCAAGGCGCGCGCTGCCGCGAGCCGGCCCGGGTTGAGGCGCGCGCGGCGGCTGGCTCCCCCTGCCCTGCCCCGGCTGGAGCCGCTCACGGAGACGACGGGGTGGCGCGCGCGTCGTGATCCCACGACAGGGCCTGCTCTTCGAGGGCGATCAGGCGCCCGAGCGCGATGTCGGACTGCGCTCCGCGGAGTCGGAAGCCCTGCACGAACCACGACGGCGCCGTTCGAACGCCCAAGCGCTGCGCGAGGGCCTGGTCGGCGTCGATGCGCTGTTGCACGGCGGCGGAGGCGCTTGCGGCCTGCCAGGCGGCCACATCGAGCCCCTGGTCGCGCATCGTGTGGGCGATGGCCGCCGCGGTGCCGGCGTCGAAGGGTGGGTCGCCGCGTCGGAGCGCGTCGCGGGCGTCGTCTCGCCAGGCGTCGACGGCCTGGAGGTACGGAAGCGCCAAGCCCTGGGCCTCTGCCGCCATGGCGCCGGCGACGAGCGCGCGCGAGCTGGGCCGCTCTGGATCGACGAGCCCCCGCATCACGATCGACACGCGGTCTTGCGGGAGCTTGGAGAGGGCCTGCACGGCCGGCGCGAGGAACGGGCCTGCGGGTTCGAGCCAGACCTCGACCCGCACGGAGTCGGCGGGGGTGGCCCACGGTGTGCGGTCGGGGGGCAGGTCGAACCAGTAGTCTGGATAGAGCGACGCATCTCGGATGCGGG
>JBDQIL010000518.1:0-4307 GCA_040264415.1 Myxococcota bacterium | reverse complement strand
CGCGCCCGCTCTGGCGCGCCCCCGCCCGACACCGCCGACGACGCCTGTGGCGTCATCGGCTGGGTGGCCTTCTTCATCGACTGGTCGAAGGCGATCCACAGCGGCCTCTCGTCGGCCGCCGCCCGCGCCAACACCTTCGTCGAAGAGCTGGACGGCTCGTACGAGTACCTGCAGGACGCCTGGTCGCGGTGGCTCGCCGAAGAGTTCACCGACGCCATGGCCGAAGAGACCAAGACGCAGGTCACCAACGCCATCGCCGGCGAGGCGGTGACCCTGAGCGAGCAGGAGTGCTACCGCGTCGCGGCCTTCCTGCTCGTCGTGCTCTGGTTCGTCGACCTCATCCTGACGCTCATCGCCTTCGCCCAGGCCATCACCTGGGCCTCTGCGGGCCTGGGCGCCTTCCCCGCCACCTCGGCCATCGTCTTCCTGTTCATCTTGCTCCAGCTCATCATCCTGTGGTTCACGCTCCAGATGGTGTGCGGGGTGGTGGGCATCCTGCCGGCGGTCCGAACCATGCTGGGGGGCTGCCAATGACCCGCCTTCGCGCCACCGGGCCGGCGCTGGCCCTGCTCACCGTCGCCGGCTGCTTCGACGACCTGGGCCTCGTCCAGATCCTCGACCCGCCCGAACCCGCCTTCCTCGACGCCTCGGCCTCCTGCGCGGGCGGCGTGATGACCTACACGGCGCTGGTCGAGAGCGACGTGGACGTGTCCAACCTCGTGTTGGAGCGCGCCGGGGTCGACGACGAAGACCTGGGGCCGCTGTTTCCGACCCTCGAGCTGTCGGCCAACAGCGGCGGCGTCACCCGCTGGGCGCTCGACGTGCCCCACGACTGCGACGTGTCGGTGGCCACTACCTGGACCGCCTGGACCACCCTGGAGACCTCGGCCGAGGTCTCCACCGCGTGGCCCGACGTCGATCTCGAAGGCGGCGGCCTGCAGCCGGCGCACGGCAGCGACGCGGGCGGCAGCCGCGTCACCCTCACCGGCGATCAGATGGACGCCGTGACGCGGGTGACCTTCGGCGGCGCCGACGCCACGCTCGTCTCTGCGACCGAAGACACGCTGGTGGTCGAGACGCCCCCCGGCGACGTGGGCGCGGTCGACGTCACCCTCGAGGCTGGCGTGACCACCGTGTCGCTGCCCGAGGCCTTCACCTACTGGCCCGACGCGACCGGGCAGGTGTCGGGTCTCACCCGCATGGTGCTGCAGGTCTACGACACGCGCTGGTTCACCATCGGGTCGGCCTACACCACCCTCTCGCCGTACGGGCCCTTCGCCCAGAACGAGGTGGTGATGCACGTGCCCGACGACCCCGCCCGGTCGTTCCCCAACACCTTCCCGGCCGTGGGCGACTGCTCGGTCGAGCACGACTTCGGCTGGACCAAGCTCAGCGTGGGCAGCTACCTCACGCTCACCAGCGACGACCTCGGCGCGCTGCCGCTGGTGGCCTCCAACCCCGACACGCCCAACTACTACTATGTCGAGTCGGACATCGACCCCGCCGACTGGTCGGGGCAGGTCTTCGACCTCGAGCTGGTCGAGGGCAACGCCTACATGCCGCCCATGGTGGTGCCCGACAGCGCTCTGCTGCCGCTGCTCCCCGACACCACCTCGTTCGATTGGCAGAACGCAGACACGGTGGTGTTTGGGGAGGACCTGTCGTTCACCTGGTCGACGACGTCGGCCCAGCGGGTGTGGTGGACCGTCTTCCCCGCGCGGGGCACGTCCGCGTTGTCCAACTTCAGCTGCATGTCCGACGCGACGACCGGCTCGTTGACCATTCCGTGGGACCAGGTCACCGACGGCGTCGACACGTCTCGCATGAACAGCTTCATCGTGCGGCTGGGCTTCCATGAAGACGCCCAGGTGCCACTCGACCACGACAACAGCGCCGTGTGGGCCATCGGCGAGGTCAACTACTGGATCTACCTGAGCGTGGTAGACGAGTAGGGGGACAGGGAGCCGCCGCTCGTTCAGCGGTAATCGTTCAGCCCCTTGGGACGGATGTACCGTGCCCGTCGCGACTCCCGCCGTTCGCTGCGCGGGCAGCAAGGTCGGCGTAGGCCGCAGCCCGGCGGTCGCCTGAAGCGCGGTCGTCACCCATTCGATCAGCGGCCGTGCCTGCTTGCGGCAGGTGGACCAGACCGACAGGATGCGCGCTACGAAGTCGCTGCCACGGCTGGAGCGCGTCCCGAAGCTGCCCTTGCGCCACAAGACCGCCGGTCTCAGGTCGCGTTCGGCCTGGTTGTAGGTGGGCTCGATGTCCTCGCGGTCGATGAGCTGGAAGACCGCGGGCCAGAGCTTCAGCAGGTCCTTGGCCAGCCCGCGGCGCTTCCCCTTCTCGTCGGCCTGCGCGGCCTTGGTGGCCCAGCGGTGCAGGCAGCCGCGGGAGCCCGCGACGGCGTCCTGGAGCTCCCTCCGGTTCAACTCGCCGTCCCGGAACTCCCGCCACGAACGAAACATCCGGAGGGCTCCGCGGAGCATCAGGTCGGCTTCGGCGTCCTCTGGGTTCGCCTCGACCAGCCCTCGCAGGTCCCGGCGGAGGTGGGCTCAGCACAGCTGACGCCGTTCGGGTTCGAGGTGGCTGTAGGCGCTCCACCGGTCCGAGGAGACGATGCCTTCGGGGCCGTCCGGCAACCACGCCCGCACCTGGGCGCTGCTGCGCCGACGGCGAATGGCGAAGACGGAGAAGCGCGTCGTCGCCGCCACCCACAGCCAGTGGCGCACGTCCCGCTCTTTCCAGCCCGTCTCGTCCAGGAACAGCTGCCGGACGCTCGGCAGCGCGGCCTCGAGCTCCTCGACAGGCGCGACCACCGCGGCGCTCACGCGCTCACAGATGGCCTGGACGGTGCCCTCGCTCAGGTCCACGCCGAGGAGGTCCCGCAGCAGCGCGGTCGTCTCGTCGCGGGAGAGCCGGTATCGCCCAGCCAGCGTCGCGATGGTCGCCATCCGGCGCGGCCCGGTGCACCACGTCTGATCGCGGCGGATGGGGGCGGCGTTGACGGGACCGCAGGCGCACTTCACGCGCTCGGCCCGGAACTCCGTGACGATGGGCCGGATCGGCGGCAGCTCTTCCTGCTGGTGCCGCATGGGCTCGCCGTGGACCGGCATCCCCGCGAGCGAGGCTCCGCAGCAGCGGCAGCTCTCCGCCCGAATCGGCACGATGCGGTCCACCTCGGCCCCCGGCCGCAGCGCGCGGTGGTGCCCCTTGTGGCCCGGTTGGCCGCCGGGCTCGCAGCCCGAGCCCTTCTTCTTGCGTCGCTTCCGCCGCCCAGGTCGGTCCGACGAGGGCGGCTTGTGGGAGCTCGATGAGTCCTTCGACAGCCGCGCGAGGAGGTCCGCGACCTGCTTCTCGAGCGCAGCTACCCGCGCTTCGGCCGCCTCGGCGCGCGCCTCGGCCTCAGCCAGACGGGAAGCAAGGTCGGTCGATGGCTCGTCCATGATCGGCGACCACACGCCGGGATCGCCCTGTCAACCGCGTTGGCATGAACAAAGGGGCTGGACGATTCCGTTCAGCGCAGCCACGCCGGGTTGTCGGTGAGGTCGGAGCCGAAGTACTCGGGGAAGGTGTCGCCGCAGTCTCGACACTGCACGTTGGCCACCGGCACCAGCGCCGAGTCGATCTCGAAGAGGGTGGTCTGGGTCAGGCTGCCGCCCTCGCCGCCGTTGGTGGCGCAGCCGTCGCTGGTCACGCTGATGTTGTAGGGCGCGTAGCTCGAGCTGCCGCGGGGCGTCTCGGTGCCGTCGAAGAACATGAAGCCGAAGGCGTAGCCGTAGGTGGCGCCGCCGTTGTAGTAGTAGTGGATGACGTGCTCGCAGCGGCCCTCGTAGATCTGGCTGCCCTCCACCGACAGGCCCTGGATGGCGCTGATCTGGGCGTCGGTCAGCTCGAAGGTGAAGTCGTTGGTCTGGTAGGTCCAGCCGTCGCCGCCCGTGAAGTGCTGCTGAAAGGTGAGGTCGTCGGCGTAGGCGATCTCGGTCCAGCCGCCGCCGTCGGTGGTCATGTCGCAGGTGACGGTGAAGGGGTCGAGGCCCGCCCCGTAGCCGTCGGGGTCGATGACGTAGTCGCCGTCGCCGGTGCTGCGGCCGCTGTCGATGATGTCGTCGCAGGTGAGGCCCAGGGCGCACAGCCCGTTGCTGTCGGGGCGGATGGTGGCGTCGGTGTCGTCGCAGTCGGTGTCGTCGGTGGACGAGGCCGACGGCTGGAGGCAGGCCTCGACCGTGGCGTCGGGGTCGCCGTAGCCGTCGCCGTCGTCGTCCACGTACCAGGACGAGCCGGTGGAGGTGTCTACGGAGCTGTCGGCG
>JBDQIL010000517.1:0-4307 GCA_040264415.1 Myxococcota bacterium | reverse complement strand
GCCGCGGCCGGCTCGGGGGGGGAGGGCGGCGCGGTCGAGGCGGCCGGCTGGTGAGCGGTGTCGGCGGCCGCCAGGGCGCCGGACAGCGCCAGCCGCAGCCGGTCCGTTTCGGCCTCCGGATCGAGCCACCAGTCGATGCTCCAGACTCGGTGCAGCCGCCATCCGAGGGCCTCCAGCGCGCCCCTCTGCAGCCGCTCCCGCGCAGCCGCCTGACGCCGCCCGTGCCACTGCGGCCCGTCGAGGCGCACCCCGAGCACGAAGCGCCCGGGGTCGCGCGGGTGGGCGACCGCGAGGTCGATGCGCGTCCGGCTGGTGCCCACGTGGCGCTCGACCCGGTGGCCGTCGGCCACCAGCGCGGCCTCGACCGCCATCAGCAGCGGGTCGGGCGCCTGGGACGTGGCCTCGCCCCGGGCCCCGGCGTCGATCGCGGCCGGCCCCCGCTCGGCATAGTCGAGGAAGGTCTTGAGGTGTGCCACCCCCACCGAGCGGGTGCGGCGCAGGTCGATCTGGTCGGCCCGCAGGGTGGAGAACACCACGAGGCGCTCCCGCGCGCGGGTCACCGCGACGTTCAGCCGCCGCTCGCCGCCCGCCCGGTTCAGCGGGCCGAAGTTGAGGCTCACCCGTCCGCTCGGGTCTGGGCCGTAGCAGACGCTGAAGAGCATCACGTCGCGCTCGTCGCCCTGCACGCGCTCGAGGTTCTTGATGAACACGGGCTCGGGGTGGTCGTCGGAGAAGAAGGGCTCGAGGCTGGGGTCGGCCTGCCGCGCCGCGTCCACCCGATCCTCCACCAGGCGCTGTTGGGCCATGGAGAAGGTGACCACGCCCACCGAGCGCCACGCCGGCGGGGGCTGGCGAAGCAGCCGCATCAGCTCGGCCACCAGGGCGTCGGCCTCCGCCGCGTTCGTGCGGCTGCGCCCGCGATCGTAGAAGCCCTGGGGGACGTCCACCCGCTCCACGCCGAGCCCGGCCGTGGCGCCCCAGGCCGACGGGAAGGTCTGCAGCCGCTGCTCGTAGTAGTGGTGGTTCGAGAAGGCGATGAGGCTCTCGTGGCGGCTGCGATAGTGCCACCGCAGGCTGAGCTCGGGCAGGCCCGCGGCCACCGCCTCCTCGAGGATGCTCTCCATCTCGATGAGGTCCTGGTCGTCGAGGGCGGGATCGGGCTCGTCGTCGTCGCCCCGCGAGAAGAAGGTGGTGGGGGGGAGCTGGCGGGTGTCGCCCACGATGACCACCTGCTGGGCCCGCGCGATGGCGCCCACGGCGTCCCACGGCGGGATCTGGCTGGCCTCGTCGAAGACCACGACGTCGAAGCCGGGCAGCTCGGGGTCGAGGTAGCGGGCGACCGACAGGGGGCTCATGAGCAGGCAGGGCTGAACGCGGCGGAGGGTCTCGGGCAGCCGGGCGAACAGGCGGCGCAGCGGCATGTGCCTCGCCTTGAGGGTCATCTGGCGCCGGAGCAAGGCCATCTCGGCGCCCGGAGCCCCCGGGTCGGGCACCCGGGCCGAGACCCGGGCGCGGAGCTCCTGGCGGGCCAGCTGTTGCGCCTCGCGGTCGAGGTCGGCGAACCGCGCCCGCAGCGTGGCGTGGTCGAGGCCCCGGAAGGCGGCGAGCTCTGGGTCGGCCTCGGCGGCAGACTCCCAGATCCAGGCCGCGAGCCCGCGATCGAAGGCGTCGAGGAGGTCTTCCTCGCCCAGGTCGCCGTCGATGAGGGCGTCGCCGAGCGGCCCGAGGCCGAGGTCGGGTAGCGGCGCCAGCGCAGCCTGCAGCGCGGTCCACTCGCGGAGGGCGGGCAGCGCCGCCGCCATGCGCGCCCAGGCGGCCTCTGCCGCCTCCGGGGTCTCCCCCAACGCGCGGTCGAGATCGAGGGTGAGCAGGGCGTCGGCCGCGTCGAGGGTGGCGTCGTCGGCGGCGCGCGCCATCTGCACGCGGATGAGGGCTTGGCCCCGGGGCTGATGCGGCTCGAGCAGGGCGTGGCGATCGGTGGCCAGGTCGCGCAGGTGGTCGCTCGCGGCGCGGGCGGCCGCGCCGTCGAGGTGGGCGGTCGCGGCCAAGATGGCCTGCTGGAGCCCCTCGGCCTCGGCGACGCGGCGGCTGACCGCGGCGGGGTCGGTGTCTGCGCCCCGCCAGACCACGCCGAGCAGCGCGCGGGCCTCGGCCTCGACCGACGCCAGGCTCGCGTCGTGGGCCTGAACCGCCGCCGCTCGGTCGAGGTCGTCGCGGGTGGTGGGGCGGTCGGGCAGGCGGCCCCGGGCGACCCCCCGCAGGCGGCCGCGGGCTCCCCAGAGGAAGAACCAGGCGAGCAGGAAGAAGGCGCCCGCCCACCGGCCGTATCGGGCCTGCAGCGGGGCCAGGTCGAGGGAGAGCAGGCGGTCGGTCCACCGCGCGGCCAGCGCCTCCCAGGTGGCCCGTCGGGCCGAGGCGGTCGCGGTCCAGGCCTCGAGCCGGGGCCTGACGTCGCGCAGATCAGCGTCGAGGAGCGCCCGCGGGGGCGCCGACGAGGCCAGCAACTGCTGCGCCAGAGCGGCGTGGGTGTCGGCCTCGAAGGCGGAGGTCGGCGGCGAGAGCCCCAGCGCGTCGGCGGCGTCGGCCTCGGCCTGTCGGCGGTCGGCTGCGGCCAGCTGGGCGGACGCGATGGCCGCCGCGATGTCGCGCTCGGCCCCGGGGGTCCAGCGCGCGCGGCCCACCCCGCGCCACGGGTGGTGGGGAGGCGGCGCGCGCAGGGCGGCCGCGGCGTGGGCGAGCGCCTCGGCTGCGTCGCGGCGGGCCTCCACCCCAGCTGGATCGACCGCGTCGAGCGGCCCGAGGTCGAGCGGCACCGACGGGGCCCCGCGCAGGCCGATGAGCCGGCCCACGGCGTCGCGGGGTGAGATGCCGGGCGGGGTGGGATCGCCAAGCCGGGCGGCGGTCGCGTTCAGGCGCACGCGCGCGGCCTGCAGCGCGTCGGCGTGGGCGGCCCAAGCGGGCGGGGTCGAGGCGGCCGCGGCCTCGAAGCTGCGCTTGAGCTGCTCCATCACGGCGCGCTTGCTGGTCTGGTCGCTGTGCAGCTCGAGGCAGAAGTCGCCCAAGCCCACGGCGTCGAGGCGGCGCTTCACCACCTCGAGGGCCGCCCGCTTCTCGGAGACGAACAGCACGGTGCGCCCCCGCCCGAGCAGCTGCGCGACCAGGTTGGTGATGGTCTGGGACTTGCCGGTGCCGGGGGGGCCCTGCAGCACGAACGACGAGCCGTCATCCACCGAGAAGATCGCCTGGAGCTGGCTCGGGTCGGCGTCGAGCACCGTGAGGTTCTCGGCCGCCGGACGCGCCCCGTCGAGCTCTGGCTCGGTCAACAGGGGGGCCGCCAGCGGCAGCGCGGCGCCGTCACCCTCGAAGAGGTGCCGCACCACGGGGTTGGCGAGCAGCCGGTCGGCGCGGGCCTCGAGGTCGAGCCACATGAGGAACCGGGTGAAGGTGAAGCGCCCGAGCCACGCCTCCTCGCGCACATCCCACCGCGGCCGGTCGCGCACCAGGCGCAGCACCGCCTGCAGGACGCCCGCGACGTCGACGCCGGCGCCGTCAGCGGGCAGCTCCGCCAGTTCGGGCGCCGCCAGGCCGAAGTCGGCCTCGAGCTTGCGCAGCAGCGTCACGTTGAAGCGGGGCTCGTCGTCGGCCGCGCGGAGGCGCCACGCGCCCCCGGCGGGGGGCCGCACCAGCTCGACCGGGAGCAGCAGCAGCGGCGCCATGCGGGCCGTGTCGTGGGCGTCGCTCTCGAACCACCGCAGCATCCCCACCGCGACGAAGAGCGTGATGGAGCCGGTCTCGCGAAGGTGAGACGCCGCTCGGCGGTGCAGCTCCAGCAGGCGCGGGCCCAGCACCTCGGCGCCGAGGGTGGTGTGCAGGCGCCCGCGCGCCTGCTCGTCGCGCAGGTGCGCGGCCAGGGTGTCTGCTCCCACCCGCGCGTCGAGCGCCGCCGGGTCGCGGGGGTCGGCGTCGCCGAGGAGGCCCGGCCGGGGGAGGAGCGCGGGAGACGCCCCTGTGGCCAGGGCGTCCTCGAGGGCGGCGAGGTCGAGCCCTGGCAGCATCAGCGTGGTCTTGGTCTCCCGAAAGTTGAGCAGCCGGTTCCGCAGGGAGAGGTCGAGCAGGCGCGACTTCCACCGGGCCATGCGGTCGGCCGGCGCGGCCTGGCCGGGCGAAGGACATGTGTGATCATATTAATTCTTCAAATCGTTCTCTATCTCTCCTCAACTGCGCCGACTATTCAACTTGTCGGGCAGAAGCTGTTGAATGCGAATAGTAATAATAATAATATTGATGATGATCATATATACTAATAG
>JBDQIL010000516.1:0-4309 GCA_040264415.1 Myxococcota bacterium | reverse complement strand
TGGATCCTCGATGCGGGCATGCGTGACAGCGGGCTGCGGCCAGGCGGTGCGGTCAGTCTGGGGGGCTGGCGGGAGCGTCGAGCAGGCCCTCCGCGCGGTACCAGTCGCGGCACGCGCGGATGCCCTCCTCGAGCGGAGACGGCGCATAACCCAGCTCGGTGATGGCACGGTCGCTGCGGTATCGACGGTTCTTGCAGCTCACCCGGGCGAGCGACCGGGTGAGGGGGGGCTCGCCGCCGGTGAAGCGGGCCTTGAGCTCCTGCAGCGCGCCGAAGGCCACCAAGGCGGCCCGGGGGGCCACGCGGGTGGGGGCCGGCCGGCCCATCACCGCGGCGACCCGCGCGAAGATCTCGGCGAAGGTGCCGGTGGTGCCGCCGAGCACGTAGCGGTGGCCGGGGCGCCCGCGGTCGAGGGCGAGCAGGTGGCCCGCCCCCACGTCACCGAGGGTGGCGCAGGTGGTGGCACCCGGCGGCACCGCGGGGGGTCCACCCGCCGCCACCTGAAGCAGCATTCGGCCGCCGTTCTGGTGGAGATCCCGGGCACCGAAGACGATGCCTGGGTTCACCGCGATCCCCTCGACCCGGCGGTCGCCCAACACCAGCGCCTCGCTCTCGCGCTTGGTGTCCATGTAGCCGAGGCCGTACGGGCCCCAGTTGTACGGCGCGTCCTCGTCGCCTTCGCCGGGCCCCTCGACAAAGCCGATGGCGGCGATGGAGCTGGTCAGCACGAAGCGGCCCACCCCCGCCGCCGCCGCCGCGTCGAGCAGGTCGCGGGTGCCGCCGACGTTCACCGCCTGCTGCCGCGCGCGGCTGCCCGGCGAATACGACACCACGCCAGCGAGGTGCAGCACGGCATCGCACCCCGACACGGCCGCCCCCAGGGTCTCGGGCGCGGTGACGTCGCCCTGAACCCGCTCGACCGCGACGCCGTCGAGCAGCCGCGCCCGCGCGGGATCGCGCAGCAAGCAGCGCACCGTGTCTCCGCGCGCCACGAGCGCCCGCGCCACCTCGGAGCCGAGCTGGCCGCTGCCGCCGGTGACCAAGACCCGCACGCCCGCTCAGCCCCGCAGGACGGCGCCGCCGGCGTACCGGGCGACGGCCTCGAGCTCGGCCTCGATGCGCAGCAGCTGGTTGTACTTGGCCACGCGCTCGGACCGACCCGGGGCGCCGGTCTTGATCTGACCGGCGTTGGTGGCCACCGCGAGGTCGGCGATGAAGGTGTCTTCGGTCTCGCCAGAGCGGTGGGAGATCACGACGCCGAAGCCGGCCTGTCGGGCCATGGCGATGGCGTCGAGGGTCTCGGAGAGGGTGCCGATCTGGTTGACCTTGATGAGGATGGCGTTGCCGGCGCCCTCATCGATGCCGCGCGACAGGCGCTCGACGTTCGTGACGAAGAGGTCGTCGCCCACCAGCTGGACCGACCCGCCCAGCCGACCGGTGAGGGCCTTCCAGCCGTCCCAGTCGTTCTCGTCGAGGCCGTCTTCGATGCTGTAGAGGGGAAAGCGCTCGGCGAGCCGGGCGTAGAACTCGACCATGTCGGCTGAGCTGAGGGCCTCGCCGCCCATGTGGTACGCGCCGTCGGTGAAGAACTCGCTCGCGGCCACGTCGAGGGCCAGCTGCACGTCGCGGCCGGGCTCGTAGCCGGCGGCCTGGATGGCCTCGATGAGCAGGTCGAGGGCGGCGTCGTTGCTGGCGAGGTTCGGGGCGAAGCCGCCCTCGTCACCCACGCCGGTCGCGAGTCCGCGCTTCTGCAGCACCTTCTTGAGGTGGTGGTAGATCTCGACGCCCCACCGCAGGCCCTCGGAGAAGGTGGGGGCGCCGACCGGCGCGACCATGAACTCTTGGATGTCGACGTTGTTGTCGGCGTGGGCGCCGCCGTTGAGCACGTTGAGCATCGGGACCGGGAGGACCTGGGCCGACAGGCCGCCGATGTGCCGCCAGAGGGGCTGGTCGGTGGCCAGCGCGCCCGCCCGCGCCACCGCCAGAGACACCCCCAGCAG
This sequence comes from Myxococcota bacterium, assembly GCA_040264415.1. Classification (GTDB taxonomy): domain Bacteria; phylum Myxococcota_A; class UBA796; order UBA796; family UBA2385; genus M30B51. The sequence goes on along the minus strand of JBDQIL010000516.1, from coordinate 2,310 downwards.
CGCGTTGGCGCCCAGCCGGCTCTTGTTGTCGCTGCCGTCGAGGTCGATGAGCAGCTGATCGATGAGCCGCTGATCGCGCACGTCGTGACCGATGAGGTGCGACGAGAGGTGCTCGTTTACATTGCGGAGGGCGGCGTCCACTCCCTTCCCGAGCCAGCGGGCGGCGTCGCCGTCGCGCAGCTCGACCGCCTCGTGCTCGCCGGTGCTCGCGCCGGAGGGCACCGCGGCGCGCCCCACATGACCGGTCTCGGTGGTCACCTCGACCTCGACCGTGGGGTTGCCTCGCGAGTCGAGGATCATCCGTCCGTGCACATCGTAGATCGCAGCCATGCCAGCTCCCGTTGAGGCGCCCGGGCTATCGGTCGCCCTCCCCCTTTGCAAGCACCCCCGGTGGTGGATACCACCCCCCTTCGATCTGCCCCGCAGAGGACCTCATGCGCTTGCTTCGCCGCCTGCCCCTCACCCTGCTCTCGCTGGCGCTCTCGCTGCCCGCGGCCGCAGACACCTCCATCGACGACTTCCTGGGCGCGATCGGCGCGGTCGAGCTGTCCGGCGAGGCCGAGGTGCCGCTGCTGGCGCACCCCGAGTGGGGCGTCATGCCGGTGGTGAAGGCCACGGTCAACGGCGACACCAGCGACCCCGGCGCCCTCTTCGTGCTGTCCACCAGCGACGCCATGATGACCGTCACGCCAGCCTTTGTGGCCCGCTACGGCCTCGAGACCTCGACCCAGGGCGGCCTGTTCGGCGGCCCCATCACCGGCGAGATCGAGGTTGTCCAGATCGAGTCGCTCACCGTCGGCGGGCTGGTGCTGCGCGACGTGACGGCCGTGGTGAACGCGGGCTCGCTGCAGGGTGTGGCCCACACGGCCCCCCAGCAGATCGGCCTCGCGCTGCTCGAAGACGCCGCCACCGCCATCCTGCCCTCGAAGGGCGTGGTGCGCTTCGCCCCCGCCAGCGCGGGCGCGGCCCTGGTCGACTCGGTCGGCGGCACCAAGCTCGAGTACGTCGGCAAGCCCTCCACCCAGATGAAGGTCGGCAAGAGCAAGAAGCGCCAGGCCGAGCAGCCGTTGCTGGTGCCGGCCGCCGTGGGCGGGCTGCAGACCGTCGTGGCCCTCGACTCGGGCGAACAGACCTCCACCATTCGGCAGGCCATGGGCCGCGACGAGCTCACCGCCGCCATCGGCGGCCCCGCCCACCAGCGCGGCGACGTGGTGGTTCAGTTCGCCGACGTGGCCGTGGGCGACGCCAAGGCTCGCGCCTGGGTGCGCTCCACCACCGCTGTCGACCTGTCGGATGTAGACGAGGGCATCACGCCGCAGCGCCATCTCGGCGCCGACTTCCTCGCCCACTTCGACCTGGCCATCGACCCCGCCAGCCGCACCGTGGCCTTGGCCCGGGTCGAGGCGCCCACCCGGCTCAACGCCATGCCGGGGCTGATCGAGGCCGCCAACCAGCTGGCCGCGAAGGCCGACACAGACGCCGCCGAGGCCGCCAAAGACGCGGGCGAGGCCGCCAAGCCGGCCGCCAGCGAGTGGACCGACGTGGCCCAGGCCCACGCCCTCGCCGGACAGACGGCCGAGTCGATCGCCGCCTGGCAGAAGGTCCTCGAGGCCGATGACACCGCTTGCGCCGCGCACCACGGCTTGGGCCGCGCCCACCTGCTCGCCGGCGACCTCGACAGCGCCGCGACCGCGCTCGCCGCCGCCAGCGCGCTCTACCACGCGTGGTGGGACGACGACATCGTCGTCCCAGGGAGCGTCGACGCCGAGAATCACCCCACCGCTGTGCCGCGCAAGCTGCAGGCGAAGTACGCGCAGGCCCCCACGAAGAACCGCAAGGGCGAGTGGATCCCGGCGCTGTCGCGCGCCTGGTGGGAGGAGGCCAAGGCCGACGGCGACGACCTGCCCGACGGCGTGGTGCCGCAGCCCGTCTCTTGCTGGACCGCCGACTCCGACCTGGCGGGCGTCGCGCTGGCCCAGGGCGACGGCGCCAAGGCCCTCGAGATCTACAGCGCCTGGGTCGAGCGCTACCCGCCGATGCGCATGGTCCTCGACCCCAAGCTGGCCACCGTCAGCGCCAACGCCCGCATGGCGGCGGGCGCCACGCCAGACGCCGTCTCCGGGCTTCGCATGGCCGCGCGCTTCGACCACAGCCGCACCGACCCCCGGTGGGCCCTGGGCCTCGCCCTCACCTACGTCGAAGCCGGCCGCATCGACAGCGCCGCGCCCCTCTTCGAGCAAGCTCTGCGGGCCGCCCCCATGGACACGGTCGCCATGGACACGGTCTCACTCGAAAACCCATCAGACGCTG